>CAZBZX010000423.1:0-937 GCA_964496465.1 uncultured Bacteroidales bacterium | reverse complement strand
ATATCCATTTATTAAAATATCATTATCAATGATATTACAACCATTTTGACAATAGGCTTCACTTATGATATACCTCACTTTATTTTCTCCGTTTTGACCGTTTTTTGATTTTCTTTCACTAAGAGGTATTAATAATCGTCCGTCTTTGTTAAATTTTGCCATACTATTTTAATTTAATAAGATTAAAGTCTGAAGTTTTGTAATCAATGTTTATGATATTAATAAAATATGGCCTAAAAATACGAAATTGAAAATGTTTTTAATGATTTATGAATTTAGAAATAACTGAAATACAAAACTTTACGTGATTTACTTAAGTAATTCTTGTAAAGCTGTTAAAATCTTAATAAACTAGTTCTGATTTGTTAAATTTTTAGATTAAAAAGCCTAAATATGGGTTTGTAAAAGATCGGAAATGAAAATATATAATTTATGTTATGAATATTTTTTACTTTTTTATTTTTTTTACAATTAACTCAGCAACTTCATCTTTACTTAATTCTTTAGTGTTTATTTTTTTTGAAGCTTTTTCATAAAAGTTTTTTCTATACTTTAGCGTTTTTTTTATATATTTTTTTAATTCTTCTTTTGATTTGTTTTTAACCAGAGGCCTTTCTGTTTGAGATGTTAAGAGTTTATTTACGAAAAAATCAACGGATCTTTTTAAATAAAAACTCTTTCCATGTTTATTAATTTGTTTCATGTTATTAAAAAAACATGGGGTGCCTCCACCTGCCGCAATTACCATATTTTTCATTTTAAATGTATCTTCCAAAGTATTTCGTTCCATTTCGCGAAATTTATCTTCACCATCTTCTTTAAATATATCAGGAATAATTTTATTATACTTCTTTTCAAGATATTCATCCATATCAACAAAATTATATTTTAAAATTTTGGACACTCTTTTTCCAATGGAGGTTTTGCCACTTCCCAT
>CAZBZX010000422.1:0-3941 GCA_964496465.1 uncultured Bacteroidales bacterium | reverse complement strand
CTGTTACAAATCTGTGTAAGTGAGAGTTTATTCCGGTTACAGGCACGGGCATAATATTTTCCATCACCTCCTCCTTTAATTCCCGGTTCACATTGCTTTACAATTTTATATGATACAGGCATAATAAATTTGAATTATGAAGTCTTGTTTAAATTTTAATAGCTATAAAAATATATTATATTAACTATAATAACAAATTTTAATAGGTATTATAATACTAATTCTATGTATTCTATTACTTAATTTTTAATTAGAGTATAGTAATTTGTATATTAAACTTCTCTCAATTTATCAATAGATTTTTATGGATTGAAAAAAATGCAGAAATTAGGAAAAAGAATGTTCCTTCCGAAACTGCAGTTGAGGAATTAATATCATTGATTAAGCGATATGGGGATTGGAAAGAATAAAATCCTATTTGTTCAAATACATCTTTACTAATTTGGAAATATATTTTCCAATTACATCAAACTCTAAGTTTACTACAGTCCCTGCTTTAAATTCATGAAAATTTGTTATTTCGTAAGTATATGGGATAATAGCTACCTGGAAAGATTTTTCCTGTGAATTAACAACTGTTAAACTCACCCCGTTTACTGAGATCGAACCTTTTTCAACGGTGATATTTCCTTTGGTTGGATCATATTCAAAAGTATAGTACCAGCTTCCATCTGCTTCTTCAACTTTTGTACAGGTAGCCGTTTGATCTACATGACCCTGAACCATATGCCCGTCAAGTAAACTTTCAATTTTTAAGCTTCTTTCTAAATTTACTTTGTTACCTACTTGCAGTAATCCTAAATTTGATTTATCAAGTGTTTCTTTAATGGCAGTTACAGTATATGTTTTACCTTCTTTTTTTACAACGGTTAAACACACTCCATTATGGGCCACACTCTGGTCAATTTTTAATTCATTAACAAAAGAGCATTCCATAGTAATATGAAGGTTGCCCATATCTTTTTCCAATTTTACAACTTTTGCCGCTTCTTCAACTATACCTGAAAACATAATTTTTGTTTTATCATTTAATATTTTTGGCGAAGGTAATAAACCTATTTAATATGACCTGATTTGAGTAATAAAAATAGTAAAGATATTTTGAGAATAAACTTGAATTTGCCATTAAAAAATGGAAATAAATTAAAAAGCTCTAAGTTTTTATTTGGTAGTTCAACATTCAAATTTTCCATTATTCCTTTAATCAAATTTTACTAATTTTCTTTCATAATAAGCGTTTGAAGTTTTGACTTTTAAAATATATATTCCTTTTTGAAAATTAGTTGTCTGGATGATAGCTCTTTCATTATTTGTTGAAAATAATAAATCACCTGAAATTGTATATATTGAGATATTCTCAATTTTAATATGGGGCAAAGCAATTACATGAATTTCATCAGAAAAAGGATTTGGATAAACAAAGATTTCATTTTGTTTTGAAGTTCCTTTAATGATATTTGCGCGATTAGTTAATATCCATCTGTCAGGATCAAATGAAATTCGTTTAACCATAAAATCAACAGGGATATTTATTTTTTGTCCATTTTCTTTATGATTAATTTTTATGATTTTATTTTGATTTTCACCAATTAACAATAGTGGTATATTCATTTCAAAAAAATTAACTGACTTATCCGAACTTTCCTGGTAAATCTCTAAATTAATTGTTTGATCAGTATTTTGCATCCAGAATATAGTGTATTTGGGATAACCTTCACCATAAAACCAGTCTTTAAAAAATTCAGTTAAATTAGTATCAGCTACCTGCTCAAAATGTGTTTTTAAATCTTGAGTCGAAGCAAAGTTATTTGCCAAATCCGGGTCATTCAAATAATTATTTAATCCTTGAAAGAATAAACTGTCTTTTAATTCCCATCTAAGCATATGAAGCAAATATGCCCCTTTTTCGTAGGTTAATCGATGATTAAAAATTCTATTTTCAGAGGTCGTATCATCCACCCAAACTGATCCATTAGGATATTCGGTAATACTTTTTATCTGCACCTGTTTCCATTGATCCCAAACTTCATTGCTTCCTAAATTTTCAAGTGAGAGACCTGTTAAATAAGTAGCAAATCCTTCATTCAGCCAAATATCCTGCCAGCTTTTGCATGTAATATAATCTCCAAACCATTGATGAGCCAGTTCATGCGCCATTAATTCATAATTAAAAAATCCCATAAAGCTAATGGTTTGATTTTCCATCCCACCGCGCAAACTTGTTTGAGCGTGACCGTATTTTTCATTCTGAAAAGGATAAATAGAAAATTTTTCTGAATAAAATTTCATTACTGGAATTAGTGCAGGAGTTAAATTTTTGATGCTATCAACATTTTCAGGATAAATAAAATTTTGAATTTCGATTATTTTTCCATTGTCTAAAATAGCAGTATCAGTGTACTTTTCATATTCAGTTACGGCAAATGCTACTAAATATGTGCTAATTGGGAATCGATGTTTCCAGTGAAACGTTTTTTCACTATTCCCGGTAATACTTATTAAAACTCCATTCGATACTGCAAAATAGGGATCAGGAGTTGTGATAAGAAGATCTATTGAGTCTATTTTGTCAGATAAATTTTGACGACAAGGCCACCAGTATTTTGATCCATATGGTTCAGAATGGGTATAAATTATGGGAATATCATTGTGATAATCCTGGATGAATGAATAATTACCTGAACCTATTGGTTGACCGTGATAATAAATACTTAATGAATCAATGGAATTTTCAGGAATTGTATGATTAAAATCAACGTGAATTATGTCGGCTGCATGTTGCCAGCTAAATTTTTGGTTACGAAAAATAACCGAATCTACTATTAACGAATCGCTCATATCAAAATAAATATTTTGAACATTTGTTAATGATTTAAAATAGGATGTCACCTTTCCTGTTATGAAATAATCTAAGGGATTGATTTTAAATTCAAGTCGTTGATAAATAATATCAGTAGAATTATCAACCGAAGCAGATTGCTTCAGATAAAGTTTATTTTGGTCATTTGCGAATGTAGAAATTTTATTTTCAGTTGAAAGTGGTTGAAAAAATTGACCGTAATTAGTTGATATGAAAAGAGAAATAATAATATACGTAAAAATTTTCCGCATAAAGTAGTATTTTAGCACATTTACATGAAGAACTAAATTAGTAATATTTTTGTTCAATAAATGAATGTAGTTGATAAAAGAATAGTCGAATTTATTAAAGATCACCATGTATTGACCATGGCTACATCAAATAATAACCTGCCATATTGTGCAAATTGTTTTTATGTATATATGGAAAATGATAATTCATTGGTGTTTAGTTCTGATAAAACAACAAAACATATTAAAGATATTGGAAATCAGAATTTAATTGCAGGATCAATAGTGCTGGAAACAGAAGTAATTGGGAAAATTCAAGGGATACAATTTCAGGGGATTATTAAAGAACCTAAGGGGGAGCTTTTAAAAAAAGCTAAAACAGCCTATTTAAAAAGATTTCCAATTTCAATGCTTATGAAAACAACACTTTGGGTTACAGAATTAACCTTTATTAAGTTTACAGATAATAGACTGGGATTTGGTAAAAAGTTGATTTGGAAGAAATAATAATAAATCAAAAAGGGATGCTATCGATTAAAGCGATGGCATCTTTAATTATAAAAAAATGATATTCGTAACCGGAGGAACAGGATTAGTTGGATCGCATTTACTTTTTGAATTAATTTCGAAAGGGAAACATGTGCGGGCCTTAAAAAGGGAAAACAGTAATCTTGAAAAAGTAAAATATATTTTTTCATATTATTCAAAAAATGCTACTATATTGTTTTCAAAAATAGAGTGGGTAAACGGAGATATATTAGATTATGAATCGATTGAAGAAAAGCTGGAAGGAGTTGAAGAAATTTATCATGCTGCTGCAGTTGTTTCTTTTAATCCAAAAGAAAAAGAAA
>CAZBZX010000421.1:0-3955 GCA_964496465.1 uncultured Bacteroidales bacterium | reverse complement strand
TGAATAATAAATGAAGAATTTATAGGGCATTATTTTTTTTATTTATATTTAAAATATAAATCGTCAAATATTGTATTATTTAAATAAATTATTATCTTTCAAAAAAAAATTATTGAATTAGGACTCAAAATTTCATTTTCTATTGAATATTAAGAATTCTAATAAGATGTAAAAACCTGGATTTCCAATGCAACTTAATTACCAATGACCTTAGATATCAATAAAAGTGTTGAAATTATAAAACTTTCATATATGAAAAAAGTATTTAAAAAGTCATTATTATTTAAACAAATAAATAGGATTATTTTTTTTAAATGTTTTCATTCAAATTACAATGGCCAAATGAAGTACCAATTTATTTCGTTATTAATTGCCATCCTTGTAATTTTTAATAGTTGTGAAGATCCGCATGAAAGGTTTAAATCACCAGAATGGTTAAAAGGTGACAATATTAATACTCTTATAGAAAATGGAAACTGTAATCATTTCCTTGAACTTATGGACAAAGCTGATTACAGAACATCAATTGAAAACCAGCTTTTCACTTTATTTGTACCCAGCGACAGTGCTTTTGAGGTATATATGAAAAAAGTCGGAATTGATTCAATTGGCGAATTAAGTGAAAAAGAAGCTGGAGAATTATTTGGTTTACATATTTTAATTAATCCCCGGACACGCGATCAACTATTATATGAATATGAATGGGACCAGCTCGAAACTCCTGAAGGCGAGTATGGCAGCTTATTTTTCCGAAAACAAACGTATTCAACTCCAAAAGAGTACGACGAAATTGCAAAGTATGATCCAGCCAATTTAGGAGATACTTTAAAAATATTTTCAGATAATGCATTTATCCCTTTTTTTACTACTGAATATTTTACTGATTATTATGGTGATCCAAATGGATCAGATTATTTATTTATGTATCCGGGAAGCAGTTGGAGTGGAACTCAATGGAATGATGCAATGGTTACCGAAGCAGAAGTTAGAACCTCAAGTGGTTTTATATATTATATCGACAGAGTAGTTGAACCTTATCCAACGATCGATAAATATTTACATGATCATCAGGATTCTTACGGTATATTTTATGATTTGACGCAGCGATTTGCAAGTTATACATCATTAGGAGTGAATGAATATGATGAAAGAATATATGATAAATCGTATAATCAAATTCTCGATCTTGCAGATGAAAACGGTCCTGGCTCAGTTGATAATGCACCTTCCCTAGCCTTGTATTTGTTTACTGCCTATGTGCCAAATGATGATGTACTTCAGAATTATTTAAATAATACCATTTTACAATATTATTCTTCAATTGATAGTGTGCCTGAATTATACTGGGTATATCTTTTACAATCGCATTTAAGTGACAGGATTAATATTAAATCCAGAATAGAAAAAGGGTTTAAAAATTTTTATGGTGATATTATAGATATTGATGTTTCAAAGGATATAAATCCAGGAATAATGTGCAACAATGGAATTATTTACCCAATGAACCGTATAATTGAACCAAATGTTTTTACTTGCGTACCTGGACCAATTTTATACAATAAAAACTATTCCACCTTTTTATATGCAATAAATCATGCAGGTTTGCTAAACGCACTTTCAAATGCCAATAGCCATGTTACACTATTTGCACCTTCAAATGATCAATTGTATCAATATGGAATTAGATCGAACAAACAAGATGATGGTTCAATTATAATTATGACAAAAGGTAGTGATGGAATTTTTAGAGAAATGAAGGATGAGGATATCTATCTTTTTGTACAAGATCACTTTTGCAAAGGAGAATATAGCGATTTAAGCGGTGAAGGCTTTATAAAAATGGTTTCCGGTAATTATATTTATTATAATAATAATTTAATTTATAGTGGAGGTAATTTTATTGATGGAGATAATAATAATATTGATGAAAAGACTATTAATGATAAAAACGGTGTGCTCTATTATATTGACAATGTAATTAAAAAACCATATAATGTTGCTCAAATGCTATTGGATGATCCTGAATATTCAAATTTCACCGATTTATTATTTCAAGCTGAATTAATTGATAGCCTTCAAGATAAATATGAAGAAAACGTACAATACCCGAGGATAATTTTTATGTCAGAATCGGATCAGTGGACTGTATTTGCACCTAATAATCAAGCCATTAATGATGCTCAGTCTGCCGGAATTATTCCATCTGATCAGGAAGAATTAAAAAGTTTCCTTCAATATCATTTTATCAGAGATTATTGTGTATTTGATGATGGTAAGCTTTCTGGGTCTTTACCTACCCATCGGTATACTATTGATGGTGAAAGAATTATCTATTCAAATTTAGCAGTAACAAACAGTGTTAACAACCTTCAGGTACAGGATAATTCAGGACAAATTATTACCATATCGCATGCAAATGCAAATACGTTGGCAGAATATGCTGTGATCCATAAAATAACAAATTGTGTACAATACGAATAATATTATTTGTGATTTATATATAAACTGTTTATTATAATATAATTAGCTTAATATGAAAGACAAAACCCTTCAGACTTTTATTATCGCAATAATGATGATAGTTTCATTAAGTACAAAAGCACAGGAATTTTTTGTAAATGGGCACATCTCAGATGAAGAGGATGGTGAACCATTAGTAGGTGTGAATGTTGTTGAAGTTGATATAAATGGAAGGTACTTAAATGGAACCATCACTGATTATAACGGTAATTACATTATTAAAATAAGTTCCGGTGAAGTACAAGTTCAAATTTCAATGATTGGATACGAAAAAAAATTACTGGATGTAAATAAACGCCCTAAGATTGATGTAAAGCTAAAATCAATGTCTACCATGATGGATGAAATTACAATTGTTGGGAAAAAGATGGGGAATGATGGTGTAGTTGCAATTCGCGACCGGGCTATTGCAGTTTCACGTATTGAAATGAAAGAATTGCAATCGGGCATGTCCACAACAGTTGAAGAAATGTTGCAAGGCCGGTTAGGTAATGTTGATATAACTGCCGTTTCTGGAGATCCTGGAGCAGGTTTAAATATAAGAATCAGAGGTACTGCCACACTCAATGCTAAAAACAGTCCTTTAATCGTAATTAATGGCATTCCTTACGATACTGAAATGGGGGATTTTGACCTTGCCGGTGCTGATATTGAAAAATTTGGAAGCCTGATTGATGTAGCTCCTGAAGATATTGAATCAATAGAAGTATTGAAAGATGCTGGCTCAACTGCAATCTGGGGTTCAAGAGCATCAAATGGTGTTTTAATGATTAAAACCAAAAGGGGTATGAAATCAAAACCGATATTTGAGTATACAATGAAAGTCACTGCCGCTTATGAACCGGATCCAATCCCAATGCTAAATGGTGGCGATTATGCTAAACTTATTGCAGAATCTCATTACAACTTAGAATCCAGGAACGAGTTTTTTCAAACAGATCCAAACGCAAATGAAATAGCCTTTAACAAAAGCTGGCCGGAATATTACAACTATGCTCAAAATACAAATTGGATCAATGAAATTACAAGGGAAGGAAAGGATGCCTTAACCCAGCAGCACAATTTTTCGGTTATCGGTGGTGGCGACAAATCAAGATATAACTTATCCTTAGGTTATCAGAACGAAAATGGAACAACTATTGGTACCAATTTACAAAAATTAAACATACGATCATCTTTTGATTATGACCTGTCTTCAAAACTTAAATTCAATAGCGACGTATTATTTACACGATATGACCAGGATGCTAATTATGATTTTGAAGATGATTATTATAAGTATGAAAAATCCTTACGAACAATGGCATATCGTAAAATGCCTAACCTTTCAGTTTATGTAAGGGATACAAATAATGTTGAATATGATGAATTTTTTACACCCTCAAGAACCTTACAAGGCATTGCCAAGGATATGGTTAATCCTGTTGCATTTGCT
>CAZBZX010000420.1:0-3959 GCA_964496465.1 uncultured Bacteroidales bacterium | reverse complement strand
AAGCTTGTGCGAATAAAATATTAACTGTTAATAATACAAAGGTGAGTATATCAACACTGGCTGTAGCTTAAAACAATTAAAATTGCATTAGTCCTGAAGTCTAAATTATTTTAATATTATATTGGTTTATTAAATTAAAGTTTTATAAATCAATATATTGAACTTATTATAATATATATTGTTACTTTAGTTATAAAGGATGCATTTTTGAATATAAATGTATATTCTTCAGGAAAATATGGATATTGATCAAGTTTTTTAATAAATTCGCATTTTTTCAGGTAAATATTATAATGAATAGAAAATCATTTATATACATATTTTTTTTATTGCTTTTTTTAGTTTCATGTACTCAAAAAAAGCAAATTACTTATTTACAGAATATTGATAAAGACGGAAAAGAAAACTTCTTCCCGAAAGAGAAAGAGGATTATACCATTCAATCGCAAGATGTACTTTACATTAAAATTCAGAGTATAAATCCTGAAGTTGATGCTATGTTTTCCAACTTACCAGCAACCGGGGCTCAGAGTTTATTTCAAAATGAAGCAAACATATATATTAATGGCTATGTTGTTGATGATTCAGGATATGTTGATGTACCAACTATTGGAAAAATTGAATTGTTAGGAAAAACAATAACTGAGGCCAAAAAAGCTGTATATGATAAAGCATCCCAGTATATTAAGAAGGCAACAGTTGATGTTAAACTGATAAGTTATAAATTTACTGTTTTAGGAGAAGTAAACAGACCAGGTGTATACCAGAATTTCAATAATAAACTTACTGTACTTGAGGCAATTGGAATGGCAGGGGATATCTCAAGTTACGGTAACAGAAGTAAAGTTTTAATTCTGCGGCCTACAAGAGAAGGTACGCAATCTTTTTCAATAGATTTAACTGATGCTGCCATTTTACAATCAGATGGTTTTTATCTGCTGCCGAACGATTTAGTATATGTAGAGCCTATTAAAAGTAAGCTGTTTATTATTAATGCTCCAACATATGGTTTGTTTTTAAGTTCCATAACCACATTAATATTAATATTGAATTATATTAATAAACAATAGATTAAATTTTTGAATTAAGTTAAAATATATAGAAATCGAAAATTCAGATAATCATATAAACATACCTCAACAATTCTTGCAGGAAGAAGGATTGGATATAAAAAAGTATATTTTTAAAATACTCTCGAACTGGTATTGGTTTGTATTAACCATTTTTGTTGGTCTTGCTATTTCATACTATATTAATCGTTATGCAGAAGAAGTGTATACTGTAAGCGCCTCTATTATTTTAAAAGATGATCAAAGTTCAGGAGGCATTGAAAATATATTAAAAGAATATATAGGAAGGTATCGAAGCCGAAAAGCAGTGGTCGAGAATGAGATCAGTATATTAAAATCATATCAGTTAGCATTACAAACAATTGAAGAATTAGATGAATTTAATATTGTGTATATAGCTTATGGACGGATTCGTGAACGTTTATTATATAAAAGTTCCCCTTTTATAGTAATTATTGACACAACAGAAAATAATCTTTTAAATTACCCGGTATTTATATCCAGAGTTGAAGGAAATAGCTTTCACCTTGAAATTGATGATCAATATGATATTGATACTATTATTCATTTTGGGCAGTATTATAAAACTGATTTATTTGCTTTTACAATATTGAAAAGGGATGAGAATGCTTCTTTTAGTTACAATCAATATAGTTTTCAGATAAGTAATATAAATAGCCTTGCCAATTCATACCGCAATAAATTGGTTATTGAAGTAAATGATGAAAGAGGTTCAGTATTGAATTTATCATTATCCGGACCCCTATCAAATAAAGAAACTGATTATTTGAATAAACTTTCAGAAGTATATTTGCGATACGGATTGGATGAAAAAAATCAAACCTCCGAATTATCAATTCAGTTTATTGAAAACCAGTTACAAGGAATAAAAGACTCAGTGAAAAAGGCAGAAATTGGACTTCAAAATTTCAGGGTTCAAAATAACATTTATGATTTAAGCCGCGAAGGACAGCTTATTTTTACAAAACTAGATAAATATGAATCGGAAAAAAGCATGGTATCTATTCAAGGGCATTATTTTGTTTATTTAAGTGATTACCTTAATAAAGCAGATATTAAATCAGAAATAATTGCTCCTTCTATATTGGGTATTCAGGATCAGCTATTAAATAGGCTTGTACAAGAATATAATACAACATTAGCAAAGAAAAAAGTGATGGAATATTCTGCTAGCTCTGATAATCCAGGAGTTAAAATTCTGAATATAGAATTAAACAATATTAAAGATGTATTACATGAAAATGTAAAAAATTTAATTAAAAATAACGAGCTAACACTAGCAAATATTGATGAGAACATTGAAAAGATTGAAAAGGAAATTAATACCCTGCCATTGATCGAAAGCCGCCTACTTACTTTTGAAAGGGAATTTAATATTAATAATGACATATATACCTATTTGTTAGAAAAGAAAGCAGAGGCTGGAATAACTAAAGCTTCAAATATACCAGATAATAAAATTTTAGATATTGCCCGACCAGAAAATGCAAGGAAAATTGCGCCGAAGAAAAAAATGAATTATTTAATGGGAGGGTTTATTGGAGCTTTACTTCCTTTAATTATAATTATTCTTATGGATTTTTTTAATAATAAAATTATTGAAAAACATGAAATAGAAGAGAAAACCAGGGTTCCAATTTTAGGATCAATAGGGCATAATGTTAAAGAAAGCGAAATACCGGTTTTTGAAAATCCCAAATCACATTTAGCTGAGGCTTTCCGATCGTTCCGTACTAATTTACAATACATTGGTAAGGGTGAAAAGCCTCAGGTAATATGCGTTACTTCTACAATAAGCGGTGAAGGGAAAACCTTTTGTGCCATTAATCTGGCTACTATTTTATCCATGTCAAATAAAAAAGTATTGCTTGTTAGTCTTGATTTACGAAAGCCTAAAATACATAAGATATTTAATATTAATAATAGTGTTGGTATAAGTACTTATTTAATTGGGAAGACTCCTTTTGAAGATGTAATTAAAGAAACGGCTGTTGCAAATTTATCAGTTGCAATATCAGGACCTGTTCCTCCAAATCCTGCTGAATTGCTTGAGACAGATAATATGGATAAATTCTTTAAAGAAATTCGAAAGAAATTTGATTATATTGTAATAGATACACCTCCAATAGCTATTGTTACAGATGCCTTGCTTATCCAGAAATTTACTAACACAACTTTATATGTTATCCGTCAGAATTATTCTCAAACTCAAGTGCTTGATTTAATAAATGACTTATATCAAAGTAAAAAAATTACAAACCTCGGATTAGTTGTCAACGATATAAATACACCCGGGTATTATGGTTATAGTTATGGATATGGTTACGGCTATGGATATTCATATGGCTATAGGTATGGCAGGTATAGTTCATATGTATATGAACATGGTTATTATAGCGACGATGAAGAACCAACAGGTTTGTTAAGGAAATTTTTTACAAAAAAATCTTAATTCATTTATTATAGGAGATAAAGAGGGTGTTATAAAATTTATATTTCAGCTCCATTTCTTAATGACAACTCTTTTTTACTTTTAAAACACCCTCATAGTTTTTAGTTTAATAATGTTATTATTTAAGCAAAATAAAACTACCATCTTCGTTTTCCAGCCCTTTTCTAATCCATCTTAATAATGTAATAGCTTTAAATTCAGGCAATAAGTACGTTGCTTTCCATTCATCGGTATTACTATTTACCTCTAATTGATAGATATGTGAAGTTGTTTGTATTTGATAATAAACTTTTCCTTCGCAAACATGTGTTAAAATTGCAGTTGTATTTTTTACAATATTTTTAAGAGTTTCCATTTTATAAGATTTTAATTATGTTGTTAAATGATGATTCTGTTTAAAAGTCACCTTGACCAAT
>CAZBZX010000419.1:0-3962 GCA_964496465.1 uncultured Bacteroidales bacterium | reverse complement strand
GGCGACAGCATTTATTTTGGAGGAATATATATTAAAGAAGAAGGAGAATATATTGATACTTTACAAACGATGAATGGTTGTGATAGTATTGTCAATATTAATTTAACAATTAATAAAAATATTTTCACATGTGGTGATAGTATTTTGTATGAAGGACAGAAATACTCAACTATTTTAATTGGGAGACAATGCTGGATGGCTGAAAATATTGCTACAACTAGATATGCTGATGGAACACCTCTGTTTGATGGAACTGGGCTTAGTGATATAACTGGAAATGACAGTACAAAATACTGGTTCTCATATAATGATGCGATCGCAAATAAAGACACATTTGGTTTATTATACACATGGGCTGCTGCAATGAATGCCATGCCGAGCAGCGATTTAAATCCAAGTGGTATTCAAGGTGTTTGTCCAGACGGATGGCATATACCTAGTGGCTTTGAATGGCAAGAGCTTGTTGATTATTATGGCGGCGATACTACTGTTGTGGGTGGAATCGTGAAAGAAGCTGATCCGCAATATTGGCTTGGACCAAATATTGGAGCTACTAATGAAAGTGGTTTTTCAGCACTTCCCGGTGGTGGTCGACTTGATAATGATTATCTTTATAATGGAACTGATGGTTATTTTTGGAGTTCCACTGAATATAATACGAATCTTGCATGGATTAAAAATGTATATACTAATAGCAACTCTTTTAATAGTTATTTTTTTGATAAATCTTGGGGATTAAGCGTTCGATGCATTAGAAACATTTTACCAATTCAGGTAAAGGAGATTATTAGTACAAACGAAACTTGTCAAGAAGATTTAAACGGAAGTATCCAAGTAATTGTCAGTAATGGAAATCCTCCGTATTCATTTTCGTGGTCAACAGGAGATACAACATCATCAATTGATAGTCTTTCAGCAAACACATATTTTGTTACTATAACTGATTCAACTGGGCAACAAATAATCGATTCTGTTGTTATAACTGCTAATCCAAGTTACTCCATAATAATCGATACAACAATATATCAAGACGATAGTATTTACTTTGGGGGAGTATATATTAAAGAAGAAGGAGAATATATTGATACATTACAAACTGTTAATGGATGTGATAGTATTATTAATTTAAATTTGTCAGTTTTTATTCCTAAAACATATTCTTTGCTTAAAAATGAATGGACCCTATGTTTTGGTGGCAGTGAATTTGATGAAGCCAGGTCAATCCAGCAAACTTCTGATAGCGGTTATATCATTTCCGGATTTACAAAATCTAACGATGTAGATATTACAGGAAATAAAGGTAATGAGGATTTTTGTGTTTTAAAATTAAATAGTAAAGGCAATATTGCCTGGTCAAATGTATGGGGAGGGAGTGAAGAAGATAAAGCTTTTGATATTAAAGAAACACAGGATGGAGGATTTATTTTGGCCGGATATAGCAATTCAACTGACGGAGATGTAAAAAACAATAAAGGGGGAAATGATTTTTGGGTAATTAAACTGGACGCAAACGGAGATACCTCCTGGACAAAGAACTATGGAGGTAGTGAGGATGATGTTGCCCAGTCCGTTGTTTTAATAGATGATACTTCTTACATGATAGTCGGATTCACTTTCTCTCATGATCTCGACGTGCTTCAAAATTATGGATATAGCGATATTTGGATGATTCGCCTGAATAATAATGGAGCCTTATTATGGAATAAAAGCTATGGCGGTGAACTTGCCGACCTCGCTCATTCAGTTGATATTACTGATGATGGCGGATTTATTATTGCCGGATATTCTTTTTCAACAAGAGATGATGTCGAAAGCAATAAAGGTGGATGCGATTACTTTCTAATTAAAACTGATGCATATGGCGAAATAAAATGGACAAAAAATTATGGAGGCTCATTGAATGATAATGCAATGTGTGTTCGCCAGACTTATGATAAGGGATATATTATAGGTGGATATTCTGCCTCAGATGATGGTGATGTATCAGGAAATTATGGGGATACTGATTACTGGATTGTTAAAATTGATTCGCTAGGAAATACGATATGGTCTAAGAATATTGGTGGAAGTGCTCAAGATGTTTTTACTTCACTTGATATTACTTCAGATAGTTGTTATTTAATAGCTGGGTATTCCAATTCTTCTGATAGGGATTTTGAAAGCAATATAGGAAATTTTGATTACTGGCTCACTAAATTAGATAAAGATGGAAACATAATCTGGTCACAAGGAATTGGAGGCACAAAAGCTGATAATCCATATTCAATAAAGGGAACAAATGATACTTGCATAATTATTGCCGGGAGTACATATTCAGACGATGGCGATATGGGTTGTGGTTATGGACTAGGAGATATGGTTATTTCAAAAGTAAAATTAC
This sequence comes from uncultured Bacteroidales bacterium, assembly GCA_964496465.1. GTDB lineage: Bacteria > Bacteroidota > Bacteroidia > Bacteroidales > CAYFUP01 > CAZBZX01. The sequence goes on along the minus strand of CAZBZX010000419.1, from coordinate 1,582 downwards.
GGTCGTATACTTGTGAAATGTTAGTAACTAAAATTGATACTGCAATATATGAGGGTGATAGCATCTTTTTAGGTGGATTATATCAAAAAGATGCAGGTATATTTTATGATACATTGCAGACTTATTATGGTTGCGACAGTGTGATTATTACAACATTAAATACCCTTGAAAGAGAAGCTATTACAGTGATTTTTGAAACAACGAATGAATCATGCGAATTTCAATCAGATGGTTCTGTTAATCCTGTTATAACCGGAGGAGAAAAGCCATATTTATATTTATGGTCAAATGGAGATACAACTTCATTTATCGATGGTTTGCCTGCAGGGATTTATTCATTAACCGTTACGGATGCAAATGATAAAACTTTAATTGATTCAGTTGAAATTACAACAACTCCATATCCTATTGCCTTAATAAATGGAGCAGCTGATGATACTAATCAGGTATGTAAAGGAGCAACTCTAATATTAACTGCAAGTGGTGGAACGGATTATTTGTGGAGTAAAGGGGAGACAACATCAGCAATTAATATAACTGCTGATTCATCCATTACTTATGGCGTTACAGTAACCAATAATCAATGTGAGGCTTCAACCATTCGTCATATAGAAATTATTCCCTCCCCACAAATAAGTGGTATTACAGGAGATACTGCATTATGCGGTGGTTCGTATTATAATTATTCAGTTATAGGTGACAGTAATTTAACTTATTATTGGGAAGTAGAAGGGGAGACTATGAATAAACCGAGTTTACTATCTTCAGCGAATACTACCAAGTTAATTTTGAACTCATCACCCTGGAAAGGGCAATTATTGGCACAATCGTATAATGGATGTTTAAGCGATACAGCAAAATTACCTATTTCAATTAAATCTGCCCCTGTAATTATAAAACAGGAGGATGAAGTAATTTGTAAGGGCGATACAGTAACACTATTTGCAAGTTGTAGTGAAGCATTAATATGGAGTACGGGTGATACCGCTTCATCAATTAAAGTTGCACCCAGGTATTCAACTCCGTTTTATGTAACAGCAAGTAACGGCAGTTGCACTGTTACTGAGAATATAAATGTGTTTGTATTTCAAATTCCATCTCCGCCATATGTATCTGATAAAGAGATCAGGGAAAGTGATACGATTCCTGAATTTATGGCAATAGGAAACAATGTGGTTTGGTATTCAAATGCAGCATTATCACTTATATTACAATCGGGCAATTATTATACCCCAAAGGATGATACTGTTGGTGTTTATACATATTACGTTACCCAGGCAAATGAGTATTGCGAAAGCGAAGCTGCAATTTCAACATTAACCATATTAAAAGATAATTATCCACCAGTAATAAAAGATACGATTTTTTACATTGCAGAAAACAATGAATTGGAAACTATTGTAGGTAAAGTAGAATCGAGTGATGAGGATGAAAAACAAACATTAAGCCATTCTATTGCTCAGATTTCTCCAACTGATAATTTTGATATTATTGGATTAACTGGTGAGTTGATTGTTGATGGAAAATTAAATTATGAAGAAATTACTCGTTAAATATTCTCCTCCAACAGTTTCATAACTTC
>CAZBZX010000418.1:0-3969 GCA_964496465.1 uncultured Bacteroidales bacterium | reverse complement strand
CTAATATAAGATTTACATGGGAACCATCTGAAGATGATTATACTGATTCCCCAGGTTTAACTTATGCATTGCGTATTGGTACGACACCTGGTGGATCAGAAATTATGTCGGCTAGTGCTACATCTGAAGGCACAAGGACTCTATCAGGAAAAGGAAATGTAGAGCATAATCTTTCCTGGAATATAAACCTTAGACCTGGTACTTATTATTGGGCAGTTCAGGCAATTGATGCAGCCTATTCTGGATCCTCTTTCTCTGATGAAGAATTGCTTGTTGTTTCATCTGCCGGAATATCTGTGAATCATCCGCCAACAAATATTACTTTATCTAATGATAGAATACCTGAAGATAGTGATATAGGGACTTTGATTGGATTTTTAACTGCTGTAGATCAGGATGATCAGGAAAGCCACAGGTTCGCGCTTATATCTGGAACTGGAGGTGAAGATAATGATGCATTTTATATTGATAATGATCAAATATATTCTGCAAGTACTTTTGATTTTAATTCAAAAAGTATATATAACATTTTGGTACAAGTTGCTGACCGAGCTGATTCAATTTACCAAAGAAGTTTTGAAATCTATATTGATACATCTATTTCAATTATCAGTCATGCACCTGATGATATATCACTTGATAATTCAAGCATTGAAGAATTCAAACCGCTGGGTACCTTAATTGGGAATCTATCAGCTACAGATGCAAATCCTGGAGATCAACTCGAATTTAGATTAGTTGATTATCAGGCAGATAATAGTCAATTCTCCATTGTTGGAGATCAATTAGTATCCTCTAATATTTTCAATTATGATCTTCGAGATTCCTACGATATCTTAATTGAAGTGTCTGATCAGGAAGGATTATCATATTCTGAGGCATTTACTATATATGTTATAAGTACTAAAATTAATTATGCACCAACTAATATCTATTTAAGTAAATCAATTATTCCTGAACATAGTCCTGCTGGAACAATAGTTGGTACATTATCAGCTTCTGATGCCAATAGTGGTGATACTCATACCTTTGATCTAACAAGTGGTAGCGGAGATAAAGATAATAGTTCATTTAAAATTACAGGTATTGAATTACTTACTTTTAAAGAACTTGATTATAATACTCAATCTGAATATTCAGTATTGGTTAAAGCCACTGATGAAGATGGTCTTAGCACGAACAAACAGTTCACTATTTATCTATCACAGGTAACTAACATGCTTACATCTTCTTACCCAGATGAATTATTAATCTATCCGAATCCTATGCAAGAAAAGGCATTTATTAAACTAAATAATTTAATTAATGGTTCATATTCTATTTCAATAATTGATTCAAGAGGTAAAAGCATATTCTTTAGGAGCAATCTTATTGATTCAATAATTGAATTAGATCGAAAAGATCTTGCTGAAGGATTATTATACATTCAAATTATTAGTCAGTCGGGTGAAGTATATAGTACAAAATTAATAGTTAAATAAACTAAAGTTTGTTAAGAACCCCGGTAATCCCGGGGTTTTTTCATTTATATAAAAGCTCAATTTGTTCGTAATAAAAAATAAATTAAATTTACTGATAAGAAAATTCGTTCAAGTAATGCGTAAAATAGTTATCATATTTATTGCTTTATTTTTAGTCCCATTTTTCCAATTTGCCCAACCAGTAAGCAAAAAGCTTATACCTAATAAAATAATTAAGGCCAAAAATCCAATTAAAATAGCTGCAGGATTTCAATATAATTTCGACTATTTTGATATTGATAAAGGGCTAAATAGTTCAATAATAAACTCAATAATTGAAGATAAAAATGGCAAGCTCTGGATAGGAACCGATGGAGGTGGGATAAACATTTTTGACGGGATCTCATTTGAGTATTTTACTGAAAAAAATGGTTTAATTTCAAATTCAATATTCATTATATATGAAGATAGCAAAGATAGGATTTGGATAGGTACGCAAGAAGGAATTACTTATTTTGATGGTAAACAATTTGTTACATTTTCAGATAATGAAATAAAACCCTATGAAATTTACTCCATTTTCGAAGATGATCAAAATAATATCTGGATTGGAACCTATGGAGGAGGAGTATTTATTTTTGATAACAAAGCTTTTAAACAATATACTGTACAAGATGGATTAAGTAATGATTATATCACTTCAATTTATCAAGACTCTAAAAATACGATTTGGATTGGAACATATGGAGGTGGATTAAATAAATTTACAAATGGGCAATGTACACCTTTTCCGTTTAGCGAAGATATTCAAACTTATTATACATCTTTTTATATCAATTCAATTTGTGAGGATGATAAAGGAAATTTATGGGTCGGGACAGATGGTGGTGGTATTGTTAGGATTAATAAGAATAATATGGATCATTTAAAAATTGAAAATGGATTATGCTCGGATGAAATTAAAACCATTTTAAATGATAAACATGGAAATATATGGATTGGAACAAGTGATGGAATAACAAAGGTAAATGAAAATAATTTTATTAAGATAACTGAAAAGGAAGGATTAAGTAATAATCGAATCTACACAATTGTTAATGATAGAAACGGTAATCTATGGTTTGGTACAGCTGGTAATGGAATTATAAAATTTACTGGTGAAACTTTTATACATTTTTCAAAAGAAGTTGGCTTATCAAATGAAAAAATAGACGCCATAATTGAGGATACTAAAGGAAATATCTGGCTAGGCACGAATGGTGGCGGTGCTATAAAATACAAAAACAATATATTTTATAATTATACTGAAAAACAAGGTTTATCAAATAATACGATTAAATCAATTTTAGAAGATTCCAATGGAAAACTTTGGTTTGGCACATATGGAGGTGGTGTTACTTTTTTTGATGGATTAATGTTTAAACATTATACAATGAAGAGTGGGTTGCCATCAAATGATATAATGGTAATTAAAGAAGATAAAAATAAAAATATATGGTTGGGTTCATATGGAGGAGGCTTGTCTAAAATAACTGATTACAATCAAATTACAAATTATAATGATATTGATGGTTTGCCATCATTATATATAAATGACATTATAGATGACAATGAAGGAAATATATGGATTGCAACATACGGAGGCGGGGTCTCAAAATTCGACCATAAAAAATTTACGAATTATGCAAAAGAACAAGGTTTAGCCTCCAATGATCCCCTATCATTAAATAAAGATGATAAAGGAAATATTTGGATTGGGACTTTTGGTGGTTTATCGGTATTTATAAAAAACAAATTTATAAATATTACTGAAAATGAAGGGTTAAGTAACAATTCAGTAGTTTCAATATTATTCGATAAGAATAAAAATATTTGGCTTGGTACACTTACTGGAATTAATAAATTAAGTAAAGAAGTAAAGAGCAATCAAAGAATAGTAACTATTGATCAAGAATACTCCCTTAAAAAGTATGGCGTTTTAGAAGGCTTCAAAGGAAATGATTGCAATTCAAAAGCTGTATACGAAGATAGCCACGGGAATATATGGTGGGGAACTAGTAAAAAGCTAACACGTTATAATCCAATTTTTGACATCCCTGATAATAAAGAGCCTATTATTCAGATAACAGGTTTAAAATTATTTTTTGAACAAATTGATTGGCTCAATTTTGATTCCACCTATTTAAATGCTGATAATAAAGAAAAAAATACAGATATTAATCACGCAAAAATTAAGTTTGATTCAATTACATTATGGAACAAATTACCTCTAAATTTGATCCTGCCTTATAATCAAAACCATTTAACTTTTTTTTCTTCTTAATAAGAGTTGCTATCTCCTTTGCAATTAATGCAGAAGCTTCTTTGGCGCCGGAATAAATGGTAACAGGTATATTCTCACGGGAACAAATATTTTCAGAATTACTATACAGGAATGTCATGGGGAGGGATATTAAAAGTTATATATTAAATGTTAAATATTAAATGCTATATAGCGCTAGTTTCTATT
>CAZBZX010000417.1:0-3987 GCA_964496465.1 uncultured Bacteroidales bacterium | reverse complement strand
TTGCATATACCTAATAAAATAGTAAGCATATAAAATTAAACAAATGGAAATCACTAATACTTTGAATAAAAACAATTATATAATTGATGGCGATAATCAGGTTCCAACAGTTATATTAGATAAAATTCAAAATAAATTTGAATTCAGTGGAATTTCAATACCAGAAGATGCTGTATCGTTTTACAGACCTATTATAGAATGGTTAGAAATGTATAAATCTGCACCGAATAATAGAATTACAGTCGTTTTTAAAATGAATTATATCAATTCTGCCTCATCAAAGATGATTGACAGGGTTATTCATAAACATAATTAAATTAAAATTTCTGGAAATTATGTAGAGGTACAATGGTATTATCATATTGATGATGAAGACATGCTCATGGACGGAAAAATTTATCTTGAAGGAAAAACAATGCCATTCGAATTGATTAATTATGGTAACGAAAGCTAATTATTGCTATTTTATTAACAGTTTAGTTGATTATAATTATATATTTAATTATTAATAGGTTAAGTTATTTGAAATATTTTAAAAATCCAATACAATATTAAGTTAAAAGAGATTTTTTAGAGATAGTCATGATTGCTTCGCAATTCTCAGGATGTTAAAAGTTTACACTAATATTTTTTATTAAAACAACAATAAATGGGGGAAATTACTTAACTAATCGTTATAATATCAAATTCCATACCTTTAATGCAAATTGAACTTTTAGATATTATCAATTTTATTACAGCATTTCAACTTGCTTTTTTCTCTATATTTCTATTTTTTAAAAATAATAACCAATTAAATTTCAGATTATTAGCATTGTTTTTTCTGGTACAGAGCTCATGTATATTAAATACCTATACCTGGAAGTTTTATTCATATTTTAGCGTTCATATCCCTCATTTGTTTTATATTGGAGACACCTTATTGTTCCTTTGGGGACCGTTTTTATATTTTTTTGTAAAATCTTCCACCCACTCAAATTTCAAACTTTTACCGCGCCATATACTACATGCGATTCCCTTTATCCTCCATTTTTCTTTTATGTTTATAAAATACTTTCGATTCAATACCATTGAGAAACAAAACTTATTACAAATTGGGGTATTAAATACGTTTGAAAGTAATATGGTTTACATCATATTTCATCTTCTTATTTTTATTTATGTAATTGCCTCTTTATTAATTATATATAAGCTAAATACAAAAATTAGGAATTATTATTCGAACATTGAAAAATACAACTTTAATTGGCTTGCCTTTATTTTATTAGGATTTGCATTCATTGGCATATCTGATGTTACTTATTTTATTTGGAAATTTTTTGATAATCCACCCAGTATTTTATTAAAAATTGTTTATCCTTTTATATTTATTTTGGCCAACTTAATTGTTTTTAAAGCTTTACAGCAACCAATTTTATTTCCAATAAATGGTCATATAAAATACAGTAAATCAAAATTAACTACAACAGAAAAGAAACAAATACTAAAACAAATTACGACTGCTATTGAGAATGAAGAGCTTTTTAAGGATCCAAACCTAACCATTGCAGAATTATCTAAAAAAGTTAATATTTCATCGAGATATATATCACAGGTTATTAACGAAAATATAAATCAAAACTTTTATGATTTTATCAATAGTTACCGAATTATTGAAGCGAGCAAGTTATTAAATAACGATTCTTTAAATTTAACTGTTCTTGAAATATTATACGAAGTTGGATTTAACTCAAAATCATCATTTAATACTGCATTTAAAAAAATCTATAAAATTACCCCGACTGAATTTAAAGTTAGAAACATACAACCACACTACATCAATTCATAAATATTAAAAAATTGATTTTTTCGTAAAAAATTGGTTCGAATTCATGTATTAAGTCGCACAGTACTTTTTTGCTTCATTTCTTTACATTTTATTTTAACACTAAAATTTTTTACGATGAAAAAACAAATTTATATTTTACTTGGTTTTCAACTGATTATGTATACGCAATTGTATACACAAGAAACTGCTAACGCCGAAATCGCCTATATTGGAAATGAAGGATTTATGATTACAAATAATGACAAGAAAGTCTTTATTGATGCTCTTTATTATTATGGAAACACGTCGATGGTTATGGATTACGACGAATTAACCAGACAAATGATAATGAATAATATTGAGCCGTTTTCAAACGGTCAATTGTTTTTAGTTACACACAATCATATTGACCATTTTAGCGCAAGTAAGGTGAGTTCCTATTTGTCGAATAATTATCAGGCAAAACTTGTTGGGCCCTCGACAGTAACAAAAGCTATTAACAATTCAGCATTAGAAAATCAGCTTGTTAGCGTCGATCCTGCACAGTATGAATTTATAGATACAACTATAAATGGTATTCAGTTAACCGCTTATTATTTAGTTCACCAATTACAAAACAGAGTTTACAATGTTGGTTATTTTGTAAATATTGAAGGTTTGAAAATTTTTCATATGGGGGATAATGCATTTGAAGATTCTACAGAATATTTAACATTCAATTTTAACGAAAAAGATATTGATGTGTTATTTTTATTTAATTTTACAAACTTATGGGGGACCCAGAAACAAAGGGATTTTATAAAAAAATATATTAATCCCAGGTTTATAGTCCTTATGCACAACCCACCTCCTCAACTGTCATCAATAAAGGAACAGGTTAAGGAACTTGATGATTCATTTCCTCCTATAATTGTATTTAGTGGATCAATGGAAAAAGCTGAAATAAATGATTCTATAACTATAACTAATCACATGCCTGAAATTTTAGCAAACATAAATGATACAACTGTGATGATAAATACACCGATAAACATAACAGTGCCTAGTCTTTTTAGTGATCCTGATGCAAATGATTCGTTAACTTATTTTATTTCAGGTTTACCGGATGGACTTGTTTTTGATAGTATAAATATGATTATTTCTGGAAGTGCACAAAGTGAAGGAACTTTTAGAATCAAAGTGAATGTAAAAGATAAAAGCTTTAGTATCAACAATATAAGTTTTAAAATAATTGTTGAAAATCCTGTTAAAATTTCTGAACAAAATCTAAATAATACTTTTATCTATCCTAATCCAGCTGATGAAGTGATATTCTTCAAAAATGTTGGGTTTACAGATGCACTTGTGCAAATTTATGATTTACAAGGTAAATTAGTTCTTAAAAAGAAGTATAATGATAACTCACTAAATATATCAAATCTTCCGAAAGGTTTATATACTATAAATATTATAGGTTCAGATGATGTTTTTACCAGAAGATTGATAAAAGAGTAAAATCCTATTGATTGTTTATTCTCAATAACAGAACATCTTTCTACCGGAGAAGGTTGGTATTTTATTTATACAATGAAATAAAGTTTCAATGAATAATTAATTCCCTAAAATCCTTTTCCGGTAGTTTACTCCCCAATTGTACAGTTCCTTTATAACATGGCCCAACGTGTTTGTATAATCGATTGCAGTATATATAATTATTTAACTTTAATTCCTTTAAAAAACTATTGTAAGCTTGTAGGAGAGGAGTTTTGGAGTGTTTATATGGTAATATGCAATATTTATTTTAAGTATCACTTCACTTATTATTGAAATTATTAGGAAGAGCTAATAAATTAAGAAACCTTAATTTTGGTAACGGATTCTCATGGTATTTTTTATAGAAAAAAATAGATAAGTATGGTCGTGTATATGATGAAGAAGGGAATGTTAATCTTTCGTTGAATAAAGGTGAAAACGAGTTAATGTTCATTATTAAAGGGGATTCGGAATTGTATGGCGATAGAGTATTGTACCTGGAAAGAAAACAGGCTGCGAATTGGGTATTTATTGCAAAATTAAATAATTTTAAAGGAATTGAATTAAAAACTGGATAACTATAATTATAACAAAGGATATATTTTAAGAATAATAAAGTAGTATTTTGCCCTGTTTAAAAGAGTTAGCGATTTATAGTTGTTTGCTAA
>CAZBZX010000416.1:0-3988 GCA_964496465.1 uncultured Bacteroidales bacterium | reverse complement strand
AGTGACATTGAAATTTTATGCGATGAAATTGTTGAAAAAGATCTTATTCCAACTATACGTCCCGAAATAATAAGTGAGATTAATAAACATAAAGAACAAGGAGCAAATTTGGTTATTCTTTCATCGGCGATAGCTTCAATTTGTGATCGGATGGCAAAATATTTAAATATAAATTCAGTAATTTGTTCAGAATTGGAAAAGGTAGATCAACTTTACACCGGACGATCAAAAGGTGCCTTTTGCTTTAGAGAAGAAAAACTAAGTCGAATGAAACAATATCTTCAAAATAATAATTATTCCAATGAAGATTGCTATTATTATGGTGATTCAATTGATGATCTTCCTGTTCTTCAATCGGTTGGTAATCCTATTTGTATTAATCCTGATAAGAATCTAGAAAAAATAGCCCTGAAAAATAATTGGTTAATTCATAATTGGGACTAAAATCGTCATTATTGATTAAACTTTTAAATTTTCTCCCTCTGATTTTGCAATTATTGCTGCGCCACAACAATCACTCCAGACGTTTGTAGCCGTACGGAGCATGTCAAGTGGCCTGTCAACAGGTAAAACCAGGAGCATGTATTCCAATGGTAAACCTATTGATGAGAAGATTATTACCATAGTCACATAACTTGCCATAGGCACACCTGCAGTACCAATTGAAGCTAGTAAAGCTGTAGCAACCATAACAAACTGTTGTGTAAAACTCAAGTCATGACCGGTCAATTGTGCAATAAAACCAGCTACAGCCAATTCATACAATGCAGTGCCATCCATATTGATAGTAGCGCCCAGTGGTAATGTAAAACTGGCAATTTTATTTGATACACCTGAATTATGTTCAACCGCATCCATTGATAATGGGAGTGTTGCATTTGATGAAGCAGTTGAAAAAGCGGTTAGGAGTGGAGTGGCCATATTTTTAAAATGATTATATGGCTTTATTTTTCCAACTATTTTTGCAATTAATGGTAAAGAAACTAATGAATGAAATAGCAACCCAGCTATTACTACAAGCATAAAAATACCTAAACGTTCAACTAGTTCACTTAAATTCTTTTGTTCTGAAACAACTTTCGATACAATACCCAAAATTCCTAGAGGGGCAAATTTTATAATAAACAAGGTAATTTTCATCATCACCTCAAATGAGGCTGAAAAAAAGTCGCTAAGGATATGTTTGTTTTTTGAATCTAATTTAATAATAAAAAATCCTATAAGAATAGCGAAGAATATTATGGCCAACATATTTCCCTTTGTTAATGCTTCAAATATATTAGTGGGTATAATTTCTATTAATGTATCACCAATTGGTTTATCTTGCAATTGAAAATTCTGCATATTTTCTGTTAAAGATGGGTCGGCACCCAAACCAGGTTTTAATATATTTACTAGAAATAATCCTGTAATTATTGCAATTAAACTGGTGGTCATATAATAGGTTATTGTTTTTAAACTTAACCTTCCAAGATTTCCACCACTCCCGATATTAGTTACTCCAGAAATTAATGATGTTAATACAAGCGGTACTACAATCATTTTTAAAGCACGTAGAAACACTTCACCCATCCAGGATATATACTTGACTGAATGGGGCATAAATGCTCCTATAAGAACTGATAAAATTAATGCAGCCAATATTTGCCAGTGTAAAGCTATTTTTTTCATATTTTCATTTATTTATCATATAAAAATAGGCTTTTTTTTATCACTTAAAAAAGGATGTGTTTTAACCTAAAATTTTACTAAAAAAATATTTTAATATTATAAAGCATAAAAATTTATTGCAAAAAAATTTGTTTACTAATATTAATAAATTATATATTTGTAAAAATAATGACTATCAGTCAGTAAATATATAATAGTTAAAAATATGGGTATACAAGAAAGAAAAGAAAGAGAAAAGATGCAACGTAGAGAGGATATAATTGACGCTGCAGAAAAAGTATTTTTTGAAAAAGGAATAGAATTCGCAACAATGGACGATGTTGCAAATGAAGTTGAACTTAGCAAAGGAACGCTTTATTTATATTTTAAAAGCAAGGCTGAATTGCATTTTGCTATTTGTATTCGGGGATTAATAATTCTTAAAGAAGAATTTACAAAGGTTGTTGATCTCAAAAAAACTGCTATAGAGAATTTAGTTGAAATAGGTAAAGCCTATGTTCAATTTGCTTATGAAAATGCTGAATATTTTAAAATAATGATGCATTTTGAAGGGGCTGATGAAGAAAATTGTGAAGGTTGTCCTCATGAGCATTCTCACAAGGATGACGTGATGGGCTATTTAAATGAATTACTCGAAATTGGTAAAAAAGAAGGTAGCATCAGGACAGATATTAAAACTGCTGTATTAGCGCATCTATTATGGTCACAAACTACAGGGGTACTTCAATTTGTTTCTACTAAGAAGATTCATATGGATATGCATGATGTTTCAGAAGAAGAAATAATTCAAAGTCACATGGAGCTTATTTTAAATGGGATCAGGCCAACCAATTCTCCAAGAATACAGACAAATTTTTTAACTATTAAAAAATAAGGTAATGAAAAGCGTAATATTTATATCATTTTTAATATGTTGGATATCTGGCTATTCGCAAGAAAATATTCTTGATACCTATGTTAAAAAGGGATTGGAAAATAATCTGGCCGTTCAGCAAAAGCAAGCATCTTATGATAAAAGTATAGCTGCACTGAAAGAAGCAAAAGGATTATTTTTTCCGCATATAATGCTTGATGCAAGATTTTCTGTTGCAGAAGGTGGAAGGACAATTGACATACCTGTGGATCAAATGTTAAATCCTGTGTATCAGAATTTAAATAGTATTAACCAGTTATTATATGCTGATGTTCCAGCTGAAATGAGACCTGCTGAATACCCTATGCTCGAATCCCAATCAATAAATTTTTTAAGGCCAACGGAGCATGAAACAAAATTAAGGTTGATTCAGCCAATTTTAAATTCTCAAATTTATTATAATTCCAAAATAAAAAAGGAGTTAACAAATGTTGAACAAGCTGATTTGGCAACCTATAAAAGACAATTAATTGCTGAAATTAAAACAGCATACTATCTATATCTTCAAAGCCTTGAGTATGAGAAACTATTGATTGAAACAGAGCAACTTGTTCAGGAAAATATAAGGGTAAATAAAAAATTAGTTGAAAATGATAAAACAACTATTGATAATGTTTACAGGGCCGAAACTGAATTACACAAAATTAAGAAACTTCAGGCTGATGCACAAAAGGGGAAGAAAACTTCCAGGGCCTACTTTAATTTTTTAATTAATTCTCCTTTAGAATCTGAAATTGAAGTTGATAGTTCAATTGAGTTTAATTATATGACTTCAAATATAAATGATGTAAAATTAGCTGCTTTGGCCCATAGGGAAGAAATTCAAATGATCTCATATTATAGTGAAGTGACCATTGATAATTTAAAACTTAATCAATTTAATGCTTTGCCTACTATAACTGGCGTTTTTGATTATGGTTACCAGGGTGAACAATATCATTTTACAAATGAATATGACTATTATATGGCATCTTTTATATTGCAATGGGACTTGTTTAAAGGAATGCAGAATAAGCATAAAATTGAACAGGCAAAAATTGATAAACATATTATTGATACCAAAAAAGCTGAACTTGAAAACCAGATAAATCTGCAGGTAATAAATTCTTATTATGAACTGGAAGCCGCCTATAAATCTGTATTATTAGCTGAATCAGAAACAAAAACCGGAAAAAAAGCATTCGATATTGTAAATAAGAAATTTATTCAGGGACAATCTCCTTTAATAGAATATATTGATGCACAAACCACATTAACAAATGCTCAACATAAACTAATCATAAGTAAATATGATTTTTTAATTAAAAATGCTGAATTTGAGAAAGTTGCGTGTTTATATAATTTAGATATAGTTAATAATGCGAATTAAGAGTTAAATATATAATAGTTATTAACATATAATTT
>CAZBZX010000415.1:0-3988 GCA_964496465.1 uncultured Bacteroidales bacterium | reverse complement strand
TCATCTTATGGAAATTTTACAGTAAGTTTAGTAGCTATTGATGAAAATAATTGTACTGATACTGTTGAAAAAACAGTTAATGTTCCGCAAAGAGAAACAGTTTCAATATCATATGAAAGAGATACAATTTATATCAATGAATCTGTTATTTTAGAAGCGAGTTCATCTTTTTCAAGTTATGAATGGTCAACCGGGGAAATCACAAACTCTATTATTGTAAACAAAACAAATTCATATACTGTTACTGCAATAGATAATGAAGGATGTGTAAGCTTTGATACAGCAAATATAGTTGCATTTTCAGAATATAATCCGAATGAAATTGTTGCCATAAATAACATAATTACACCAAATAATGATGGTGTGAACGATTATCTTGAATTTTATGATTTAGAAGCCTATGGAAAATGTGAGTTGTCGATCTACAGTCAATGGGGATTCCAAATAATTAATATGAAAAATTATAATAACGATTGGGACGGAAGAGACAAAAATGGCAATTTCATAAAAACAGGCACCTATTTTTATGTGATCCAGTCGAAAAAAGTTTTAAGTAAAGGTAGCATTAACATTATTAGATAAACCATGAAGATAAGTTATATATTGATATTCTCTTTTATTATTTACACAACCGTGCATTCACAATCATTGCCTGCTACAAATGAATACGCATCCAATAAATTTGCTCTTTCAAAAGCTTATTCTGGGTATTATGGTGATATTAACTCAGCCGCAACTTACAGGGCAAATTGGTTAGGATTTCCGGGCGCCCCTGAATATATCAGAGCTAATTTTGATATGCCAATGCCGTATGATTGCGGTTTAGGTTTTTCAGCAATGAATTATAAGGTTGGATTATTCTCTGACTTTAATTTTGAAGGGGCTTATGCGCTTAAAATTCCAATAAAAAAGCAACATATCGCCTATTTTGGCTTAGGTATGCAATTTTTAAGATCAACAGTAAACTACGGTAAAGCAAAGTCGACTGATATTTTAGACCCGGTTATAACCAGAAATCCACTGTCTACATCTGCAAACCGTTTAAATTCAAGCATGTATCTTGCATATAATTGGAAAGAATTATATGCAGGGATCAATATTTCAAATTTATTTAAAAAAGATCTTCAAAATGGAAATCTTGAATACCCAATATATAGAAAATTTGAATTATTCTCCAATTATACATACCCAATAAACAGTTCATGGGATGTTGAAGGATTTTTTATACTTAGCAAGTTTAAAGAAAACAAAGCGAATATAGATTTGACTGCAATTGTAAGGTATGAAAAAGATTTATGGTTTGGATTAAACTGGAAAAGACCAACCAATTTTACAATGATGTTTGGAACATATTTTAGTCAAAATATATATTTAGGATATTCGGCAGGTATTACTGGAGGACCGGGATTTTCGAACACTTTAGGTACTCATGAAATAACCTTAGGTTACCGTATTAAAAATAAAGGAATGTGGTCTTCTGATAGTCGTAAATCGAATGGGTTAATTGAAAAAATTGTTGATTTTTTTGGAGGATTATTTGGTAAATAATGAAATACATCATTACTGGCATATTATTTTTATTCAGCTGTTCAACCTTCAGTCAACAGCTGTATCCTACAGAAATAAATTCTGGTGGTGTTAATGAAATTTCCAATGATTATTCATTTACTTTCAGTATTGGTGGTTTGGCTGTAAATACGCTCACTAATGATAATATGTTATCCCAGGGATTTCAGCAACCTTTTAATGTCTTTATTTCTGATTTTACCTATTTAACGAATATTAAATTAAAAGCAAAAGCTTTTCCAAATCCAACCACTGATATTATGTATTTGTCGGTTCAAAGTGAAATTGAACCTATTTTATGTTATATAAGAATATTAGATAATATGGGAAAAGTTGTTTTTGCCCCTGTTGAATATTTTGAATTTTCAAAAGGTCAGAATATATCGTTGAACTTAAAAAATGTACTGCAGGGTACTTATTTATTACAGGTTATTTCAAAAAGAAATAATGAGTGCCTGATACAATTTAAAGTGATTAAGTTATAAAAATGGAAAATAAAAAATTAAATACCAGCTATATGAAAAGGATGTTAATTAAGTTCCTCACCGGACTTATGATATTGATTTTTCCCGCTACCTTTAGCGGAGAATCGCAAGGAGTTCCAACTGGTTTTAACTATCAGGCAGTTGCCAGGAATGATTCTGGCAAACCCTTAACTAATAAAGATATTGAAGTCATTATTTCCATTATTGAAAATAACCCAAATGGTGCAATTGTTTGGAAGGAATCACACTATATTAAAACAAATGAATTAGGCCTTTTTAATCTTATAATTGGTGAAGGATTTCCCTTTCCACTTTTTAATGCTGAAGGTGTAACTGACTTTGAAAATATTGATTGGTTAAAAAACAAGCATTTCTTAAACATTGAAGCAGATTTTGGAGACAAAATACGGAATATGGGTACAGTCATGTTACAGGCAGTACCCTATGCAAAAGTTGCCGAAAAAGCACTTTATGCTGATTTACCTGATGTTGAACTTAAAGATTTAAAAGATGTTGACACAAAAGACGTTACCGCTAATGAAGCATTAGTTTATAACAACGGAAAATGGATAGCCGGCAAACAGTTAAAAGTTGGCCATTTGCTAATTCAACAGTCTTTAACAGCTGAAGGGCAAGTAATAATATTTGATGATTTATTTGTACAAGATTCCATTACGGCTAATTATATTCACACTACTGATCTTCAAATTGATTCGATTGAAAATTTTACAACTATTATTATTAATAATGCAGTTGATAATGCTGAATTATTAAAATTGATAACCGATTCAATTTTTCAAAAATTTATTGAAACAGACCGCATCTTAAGTGAACTTTCAGATTCAATAATTAATAATATAACACAGTCAGACAGCTTATTCCAGGTTTTTATTGATTCAATCTCAAATAATATCTTCATTAACGATAGCTTAATGCGGATTTTAACGGATTCAATTATAAATCATATTACTGTCAATGATACTATTATATACAGGTTTACTGATTCGTTAATTACTAATTTAATTAAAAGTGACAGCTTGTTTCAAAAGTTCACTGATTCTTTAATACTAAATATTTCGAGAAATGACAGCTTGCTTACGATTTTGTCGGATTCGATTGTGCAACGAATTTTGGCAAATGATTCACTATCGCAAATTTTTACTGATTCTATTATTCAAAATATTGTAAATACCGAATCTATTATTACCCAAATAACTGATTCGATTTTTTATACTATTTTTCATGACCAAACCCTGCTTACCGAATTAACCGATTCTATTGTCCAGAATATTTTTAATAATCAAACTATTATAACTGAACTTACCGATTCAATATTTCAAAATATTATACATTCGGACACAATTATCACTGAGTTAACTGATTCGATCATACAAAGTATCTTTCAGGATCAAACGTTATTTACCGAATTAACTGACTCTATTGTCCAGAATATTTTTAATAATCAGACAATAATTACAGAACTCACCGATTCTATTATTCAAAGCATTTTTAATTCAGATACGATCATAACAGAACTGACCGATTCCATCATTCATAATTTCTTTCAGAATAATACCTTGCTCACTGAATTAACTGACTCTATTTTCCAGAATATTGTTAACAATCAAACTATTATTACTGAACTTACTGATTCTATTGTTCAAAGCATTTTTAATTCGGATACGATAATTACGGAACTAACCGATTCCATCATTCATAATTTCTTTCAGAATAATACCTTGCTCACTGAATTAACTGATTCAATTGTTCAGAGTATTATTAATAATCAAACAATTATTACTGAACTTACCGATTCCATTATTCAGAACATTGTAAATACTGAATCGTTTATTACTGAGCTTTCAGACTCTATTATCCACAGTATTTTTGAAAATCAAACTCTTCTTACCGAATTAACTGATACGATTGTCCAGAAT
>CAZBZX010000414.1:0-3988 GCA_964496465.1 uncultured Bacteroidales bacterium | reverse complement strand
GTTCGATCGACACGACCCTTCCCGCAAACGAGTTCGTCCTCGTGGCGTCCGTGCCGACTTTGGTGACCTTGACCCTCACCGAAGACGGGACGACATCACGAACGCGAATCATCTCGCTTGACGAGGGTGGTCATCGCGTCACGTTCACCGGTCACGCGACGCTGACCCTGGAGAAGACCGACCGAGACCTCTACTTGTGCCTCCCGTAGCCAACGACTTTGGGCGATACATCGATCGTTTGCCGTAGTCCCTGCGGAGAGCAAGTTACCCTTCACCCAACTTCTTCCGTCTGCCCTTACGCAGCATCGGTGCGCCACTCGACGCTGCTACATTCTTCACAGAGCACGGACACGTACCGGCGAAAAGAGTGACCATGATCGTAGAAACACCCACGCCCGTTCGGACGTGCGGTACCCGTACAGAAGAGGGTTGGGTACTGTTACGCGATCATGAGTCGTACTACGCCGATGGATCGGAAGCCGCTCTCTTCGAAATCCTGTCGGCGGCTCCTGACGTTTCACTTGCCGCAGACGATCTCGTCACCGGCGCGCACACATGGCCGGAGCGCTACCACCTCGATCCCGCACGCGCCAATGTGCTGCGCGGTCTGACGATCTCCCCCGGAGCTAGGATCCTGGAGATCGGTGCGGGATGTGGCGCGGTGACCCGCTACCTCGGTGAGACCGGTGCACTAGTGGACGCCCTTGAGCCCGTTCCCTCCCGAGCGAGAGTCGCATGTGCAAGATGTCGAGACTTACCGAATGTTGAGGTCTTTGTCGGAGAACTTGCGGACGTCCCCAATAAAGTCGCGTACGACATCATCGTGGTTGTCGGCGTGCTGGAGTACGTCGGGAGCGGATCCTCCGACCTGAACGTCTACCGGACCTTCCTCAAAGACATACATGATCGACTCGTTTCTACCGGCTCTCTCGTTCTGGCAATCGAGAACAAACTCGGAGTCAAGTACCTCGTTGGGGCTCCAGAAGATCACACGGATCGCGTGTTCGACTCCATCGAGTCGTACCCAACCCGTGGTCCTGCCCGAACATTCTCACGGCGCGAACTCGAGGGTCTCTTCACGAGTGTTGGACTGACACCTCGAACGCTAGGAGCGTTCCCCGACTACAAGATGACCAGAGCCGTCATCGCTCCAGAGGCTTTTTCCGCGGAACACTCCCGGCTTCTCTGCGGTATTCCGCACTTTCCGAGCCCCGATTGGAGAACCCCTCGCCCACGGCTTGCTGACGAACGTCTCGTTTGGAAGTCTTTGGTCGACGCCGGCATGGCGAGCGATACACCGAACTCCTTCGTTGTTCTCGCGGGTAAAGGTCGTCCGTCAACCTTGTGGCCGAAGAACCTTGCTGCCGCCTACTTCTCCACTGGGCGACGCGCAATTTGGTCAACCTCTACCCGCGTTCTGAGGTCGGGAGGTTCGCTCCGATTCGAACGAGAGAGGCTCAGTACCGATCCGCCAACCGACAACCTCACCCTGCACACCGCTGCGGTGGAACCCGTCGCCAAAGGCGCGGACTTCGTCTCCTTCTTCTCTCAAGAAGCAACGGACGAAGCCCTCGCCGAAGCCCTCGTTCGATGGTCAACGCTTCTTCGAGAAACCGCGACCTCAAGCGACCTCATTCCGCTCGATCTGCTGCCCCAGAACACCGTCGTTCGCGAAGATGGAAGTTTGCTTCCCTTCGGTCAGGAGTGGTACGCCCAGCGAAAGGCCGGGTATGACGTTGAGGATGTACTCCACAGGGGCGTGCTCGGGCTCGCAAGCCAACTAGCCTTCACCACACCCCCTGGGCGCTGGCCGACCTGCCAAACCGTAGGCGATCTCGCGGCCCACCTGGGGTCCATGGTGTCACTCCCCGCCACCGCAACATGGATCACCAAGACGACAATCAAGGAGTCCTGGCTCCAGTCACGAGTGCTCCGCAAGACTCATGGGGCGACAGAGGAAGAATGGGTTGACACACAACGACGCAGACTTAACGAGCTCATCGCGACGCCACTCGCAACGGGACCCCTCGGCGAGCGTGACTTCGAATCCCTGGTCCGTCTTCGGGGTGAACTTGATCGGTGGTTCCCGGAGATCGGATCCGCGTTACAGGCCAACGATGGAACCTCGCTCTCGACACTCAGGGTCCACTATCGGATCGGAACAGCGCTCAGCCCTCCCGGATCGCTTCGAGGCCGCGCTCTAGCCAGCGTCGCTCGTAGCTCGATGAGGCTTGCCCGCGCCGTCCGCCCCAAGCGTCCCAAGAATCCAGGCACCTGAACCTCCGTCACGAGGACGAGCGGTCGAGTCGGGTTGACGACCGTCAGTCCCAGATCTTCCACGGGGCGGATCCGCTGTCCCACAGTTCATTGAGCATGAGCGACTCTCGATACGTGTCCATCGGTTGCCAGAACCCCTCATGCTTGAAAGCGGCAATCTGGTGGTCGCTCGCCAAACGGTGAAGAGGCTCCTGTTCAAGAACCGAATTGTCCTCGAGGTAGTCGAAGACTTGCGGCTCGAAAACGAAGTACCCGATATTGATCCAGTCCTCGCTCCGCGGTTTCTCCCGGAACTGGCGAACCATGCCGTCGGCGCCAACGTCCACCACACCGAAACGGGTTCCCGGCTGCGTCGTCGTCATCGTCGCCGCCTTCCCGTGAGCGGAATGGAAAGCCTGGAGAGCCGCGAGATCGATGTTGGCGATGCCGTCACCATACGTACACAAGAAACGCTCATTCCCTACATACTTCTGAACCCGCTTGATCCGTCCACCCGTGTTCGTCGCCTCTCCCGTGTAGGCGACGGTGACCGTCCAATCGAACTCTTCGTGCGAGCCGTGGTAAGTCATGCTCGCGGGGTCGCCTAACTTCAACGTGAAGTCCTGATTGGCGGCACCATAGTTCGAGAAGTAGTTCTTGATGAACTCGCTCTTGTAGCCCGTGCAGACGATGAAGTCGTTGATGCCCTGTTGTCCGAGGATCTTCATGATGTGCCACAGGACCGGTCTGCCCCCAACCTCGACCATCGGCTTGGGTCGAAACTCGGTCTCTTCGCGCATGCGAGTACCAAGACCCCCCGCGAGAAGTACTGCCTTCACGAGTCTGCACATCCAATCGCTCGGGTCGAGGGAAGGAGATTCCACGCCCTCGTGGGTTACGCCGACAGCCTATAGCAGCGGTCGTGCGAGGACAGTGGTGGCACTCCGGTCCACCTAGCGAACGACACTCATGAAGTCGGTGCCGTCACGGGACAAAGGGCTAGTGCTGCGGGCACTGCATCTCCAGCAGAATCGCGTTGATGGTCGAACGAATTCCCGCGGGCAGCGGTGTGAGTTCGCGCTTGTCGAGGTCAGGCCACACCACGGAACGCAACCGAAGGTCGAGGGCCTGCAACGCGGCCGCGGAAGAACCGCCGATCATAACGTGAGGTCGCGCCTTCACGATGCCCCTGAAGTAACCCAGCAACGTTCCCACGGTTACGGCCTGGCCCGAGGCAAAGATCTTCGTAACGTTGATCGGCCCTTGTTGTGCAGACTCGCGGTGAAGCCGCTCGATCGCGTCGAGGACCAAAGCCGCACAGTCGTGAACGTAGAAGTAGTCCCGGCGATTGTCGAGCGGCACGTATATCGTGGCGGGGGCCACCGAAAACTGGGCCTTGGCGACGTGTGAGATCAGTCCTTGCATCTTCTCGAGTTTTTGCCCCGGACCGTAAAGGTTGGCGATTCGACCGACCAAACTGGACACCCCGTTTGCCGAGGCGAACTCAACTACGAGGCGCTCGGCGGCCAGCTTGAAGTGACCGTACGGGGAAATCGGTAGGGCTGGGGACTCCTCCGTGAACGGTGGATTCGCCTGCCCACCATAGATTCCGCCCGCAGACGACGCGTAGAAGATCGTTCCGGATGGCGCCCCCGGTTGGAGTAGCGAACCGATGGCATGGAGTGCACCCTTAAGTTGATTAAGTTCGCGATCGATGTCGCATTGCGGGCTT
>CAZBZX010000413.1:0-3992 GCA_964496465.1 uncultured Bacteroidales bacterium | reverse complement strand
GCATTTTTTAAAATACTTCCTAATACCTGGATATTTTTAGGAATATCGTCAACCATAAGGATTTTAAACTTTCTATTTTCTTCATATTCCATTATTTATTTTTTAATTATTAAAAAATATTTTAAAACCCCAAACCCCTTATCAAGGGGCTTTAACTTGAATATTAACCCCAAACCCCTTAAAAAGGGGCTTTAACTTGAATATTAACCCCAAACCCCTTAAAAAGGGGCTATGACTGTCGCGTTTAACAGTCTCGGTTAGCCCTCCTTTTAAAGGAGGGTTTGGGAGGTTTTTTGCTCGCAATAACGATAAAGACACCCTCCAGTTAGGCTTAATGATTTTAATACGTTGTCGATTTTAAAAATCATCGTTTCACTGATTTAATTTTTTCAATCAACCCAGGGAACATATTCAGTGTTTTAAGCAATTTTTCCACATCAAAGCTATCTGCATATGTAGTTATTTCATTACCATATTGAATAATGGTTTGAAAACCATACTTTTCACCTAATGAAACCAGGTCTTTCCCAAAATTTTCCATTTGATCCATGCTTTGCATTTTAAGAATTTCATTTAATTCTGGTAAAAACTTTTTTTCAAGTACCTTTAGAATTTCAGGCAATTGTTTTTTCAGATCTTCATTTATTTCCAAATCCAATTCTTTCGATACATCTATATCTGCAATGTTTTTAACCACACTATATTTTAAATACTTTTTTAATAATTTCACAAAATCAGCTATATCTATTGGTTTTACCAGGTATTCATCAAACACTTCCGGCATTATTTCATCAGAGTTTAATTCTTTGGCTGAAGCAGAAATAGCAATAACCGGAATTAATTTAGTAGTTTCCCGGGATTTTAAAATTTTGGTAACTTCATATCCATTCATTTCAGGCATTTTCAAATCCATTAAAATCAAGTCAGGAAGTTTTTTTAAAGCAATATCCAGGGCTTCTTTCCCGTCTTCGGCTTCATATAAAATGAGGGGTGAATTTTTAAGCAGGTCAACGAGCAACTTCCTGTTTGGCTTTTTATCATCGGCAATTAATATTTTTGCTTTTTTAAAAATAATTGATTTCAGATTAAATATTTTTCCCGTTTTGACTCTCTTTTTATAGTCGACTATTTCAATATCGTGAAATATGACTTTAAAAATACTGCCTTTACCCAATTCGCTCTCTACCGTAATTTCTCCATTCATCATTTGTACTAATCTTTTACCAATTGCCAAGCCTAACCCTGTTCCTCCATATTTACTTGTAATCTGCCCTTGTTGTTGATTGAAGGCTTCAAATATCTTTTGTTGTTGGTCCTTAGGAATACCTATACCACTGTCTTCAACTTTAATGATCAGATCAACTTTATTGTTCTTTTTTAAAATAGATTCCAGGCTAAGGGTTATATTTCCCTTTTCGGTAAATTTTACTGCGTTACCTATTAAATTGAACAATATCTGCCTTAAACGTACTTCATCCAATAAAAAATTTTCAGGTACATCAATTCCTTTGTTTATTATAAAAGATAAGTTTTTTTCATGTAATATTTGAGAAAAAACACCCTTGATATCTGTAATAATGCTATCCAGGTTTACTGTGTCATATTCAATTTTAAGCTTATCTGCTTCTATTTTTGATAAATCAAGAATATCATTTATTATTCCCATTAGATTTCTGCTGCTGCTTCGGATTGAATCAACCTGATCCAGTTGTTTTTTATTTTCAACTGTAGCATAAAGCAAATCGGAAAAACCGATAATAGCATTCATTGGTGTACGGATCTCATGGCTCATATTGGCCAAAAATTCGCTCTTTACCCGGTTAGCCCGCTCTGCCAATTCTTTTGCTTTTTGAAGGTTCGTTTCCGATTTTTTAAGCTTTTTGGTCCGTTCATTCACCAGTTCTTCCAGGTGTCCACGATATTTCTTTATTTCATCCAAGGCTTGCTTGCGTCCCGTAACATTTCGTATATTACAATGTATTATCTGTTTATGTTCAATTTGATAAGTATTACTACTTAAATCCACATAAATGTTTTGTCCGTTTTTATGTTGAAGCGTTAAATCTTCAAGCAGGTAAGAAACAGAGGATTTCAGTTTATTAAAAGAAGATTTTGCTATTTTATTGTCATTAAATAGCATCAGCTCCCAAAAAAAATTACCAAGTATATCTTCAATATCATAACCAAACATATGGGCTAAAGAAGGATTTATATCCAATACAGCCCCATTCATAGCATCAAGAATAATTATCCCATCCTGGGCTTTCTCAAATAACATCCTGTAACGAATTTCAGATGTTTTCAATGCTAACTCTGCCTCTTTCCATTCAGTGATATCCTGTCCGAAGCCTACCAGTCCTGTAACCTGTTGTTGTTCATTGTATAGGGGTATTTTAGAGATGAGCCGGCAATGTTTTCTTCCTTCTGCATCTAAAAAACAATCCTCATGGTTTAACAAAGCTTGGCCGGTTTGAAATACCTTCATGTCTTCGGTGTAGCCACGCGAGCCACTTTCATCATCAAAAATTTCCAAATCAGTTTTTCCGATTACCTCTGTTTCAGAGGTGCAATTCATCAATTGCAGATCAATTGTATTGGCTATTAGCTTACGTCCTTCTATATCTTTTACATAAATAGCATCGGGTAAATTATTGATAAGTGTGCGAAGTAGGATTTGTTCCTGCCGGATAGCCTCTTCTGCCTGCTTACGCTCGGTAATATCTCTTGAAATGCCCATGATTCCTATAATTATTCCAGTACTATCCTTAAGCGGCAATTTGGTAGTTAAAACCCAGGTAATATGCCCGTCAGGCCAAACTTCTTTCTCCTCTATATCGGTAATAGGTTCCTCTGTAGTTATAATTTTTTGTTCATCTTCGAATGCCGGGCGTGCGTGTTCCTCATCGAAATAATCAAAGTCAGTCTTACCCAAAGCTTCTTTCTGATCATTTAAACCTAACTTTTTTACCATCGCTTTATTAATCCTGGTGAAGCGGCTTGCCAAATCTTTAAAATATATTGCATCCGGAATATTATCTATTAGAGAACGCATCAGGTATTGTTCCCACCCAATTGTTTTTTCTGCCAGCTTGCGCTCAGTAATGTCAATAGCATATAAGTTAATGTAACCTTCATTCTCGAATGGTGTAATATAAAAAGTGTAAACCAGATGGTTATACTCTAACTCGATTTCCTGTTTCAATTTGTTTGTCGATAATTCAACTACTTTTTTACGCCAAAACTCCGGAGCAATATCTCCAATAGTACAATCCCAGTTTTTTAACAAAATAGCACTTGCTTCATTGGCATAGAGAATAATACCATCATAATTTACACGTATAACAGGATTTGGGTTTTCGGAAGGGAATTTTGACAGGTTCAGAATCTCTTTTTCTGCTTGTTTGCGCTCGGTAATATCCCTGCAACTACCAAAAACTATACCTCCGGGCAAGATAACTGAATTTAAGTCAGTTGAAATATAGCTACCATCTTTTTTTAAAAGTTCAATTTCGGCAAAAGCTTTTCCTTTAACCTGCAAGCTTTTAAAAATTTCTAAATGTTCATCAATTCTGTTTTCTGGCGCCAAATCAATAATTGTTTTGCGTTTCATCTCTTCAGGTGAATATCCAAGCAACTCTGTTACTGCTTTATTGGTGTAAATATACTTACCTTTGTTATCAGTAATAAATATGGCATCAGCAGAATTTTCCAAGATTGATTTGATTTTTTCTTCGCTTTCTTCTGATTTTTCTTTGGCTATTATTAATTCGGTTTCTGTTTTTTTAATGTTTGTTATATCATGGCATACACTATAAACGATATTTTTTCCATTAACTAAAATATTATAAGTGCTAAGTTCAACAAAAACATCTGTGCCATCTTTTTTCTTATGGTGGCGAAAATTAACTTTTATATGTTCTTTGTTCTTAATGGATTGCCCTACTAATTTAGATTGCTCAACCTCTGCACTAAATTTTAAACACGACATTCCA
>CAZBZX010000412.1:0-4004 GCA_964496465.1 uncultured Bacteroidales bacterium | reverse complement strand
CTCTAATTTGCTTACTATTTAAAACATGACAACTAAAAAAATAAATATATTTTAATTAATTTTGCAGAGTATTTGTTTTTAATATAACACAACTAACTGTTATTTAATTAACAGATATTCAAAAATTCTAAAATTAATCTGTAAAATATTAATAATTAATCAATTATAAATATAAGGAAGTATTTATTATGCATAAAGGAATACCAAAAGCGCAGGGATTATATGATAGTAAAAACGAACATGATAATTGTGGTGTTGGTTTTGTGGCAGATATAAAAGGGCTAGTATCTCATGATATTGTGCGAAAAGGATTAGAAGTACTTGAGAACCTTACACATAGAGGGGCTGAAAGTGCGGATAATGAAACTGGGGATGGCGCTGGGATAACAATTCAAATTCCAAGAGATTTTTATTTAATAAATGGAATAAACTTGCCTTCTGAGGGAAATTTTGGTACTGGCATTGTATTTTATCCAAAAGATCATAAAAGAGAATTGGAATATTGTGAAAAAAGATTACTCGACATCTGTTTGGAAGAAGGAGCTGAATTAATTACTTCACGTGAAGTTCCAGTTAATAGTGATGTACTAGGCGAAATATCAAGATCTTCTGAACCTTATATCAAACAGTACTTTTTTAAATCGGATTATCCTCAGGAACAATTTGAACGAAGACTTTATGTTGCGCGAAAAAGAGTAGAGAATGAAATTAGAAGCTCTGGTTTACCGCATCGAAATGCATTTTATATATGTAGTTTATCAACAAAAGTAATTGTATTTAAGGGAATGTTAACAGCAGAGCAACTTAGTAATTATTTTTTAGATTTACAGGATAATAATCTAAAAAGTGCATTAGCCTTAGTTCATTCTCGTTTTAGTACAAATACATTTCCTACCTGGGATTTGGCTCATCCATTCAGATATTTAGCTCATAATGGAGAAATTAATACCATTAAGGGAAACAGATTTTGGATGCATGCACGCGAATCGTTGTTAAAATCAGAGCTATTTGGAAAACATTTAACCAAGATATTTCCTATTATTGAACCTGATAAAAGCGATTCAGCATCATTAGATAATGCACTGGAATTTTTAGTTCTTGCTGGTAAATCATTGCCTCAAGCAATGGCTATGCTTATTCCTGAATCTTGGAACGATAAAAATCCTATTTCTAACGATTTAAAAGCCTTTTACGAATATCATTCTACTTTTATGGAACCATGGGATGGCCCTGCATCTGTTTTAGTTACTGATGGGAGGTATATTGGTGGATTGCTCGACAGAAATGGATTGCGACCTTCGCGTTACCTAATTACAACAGATGACATTTTTATTATGGGGTCGGAGACTGGTGTTCAGGATATACTACCGGAAAAAATTAAAGAAAAAGGTCGATTACGCCCAGGTAAAATTTTATTGGTTGATACTAAGGAGGGCCATGTTTTATATGACGAAGAGATAAAAGAAAATCTGGCTAAAAGGAGTCCTTTCGCAAAATGGTTGAAAGAAAACAGATTAAATCTGGAAGGTATAGATTTGGGAAGAGATATTCCTATTTCTTTAGGTGATGACTATTATAAATATATTAAAGCTTTTGGATATTCGAATGAAGACGTAAACTTTATCATAACTGAAATGGTGAAGAATACCAAAGAGCCAGTAGGTTCAATGGGAAATGATGCTCCTTTGGCCATATTATCTAAAAAACCACAACGGTTATTTAATTATTTCCGGCAGCTTTTTGCTCAAGTAACAAATCCGGCTATCGATCCTATAAGGGAAGAAATGGTAATGACTTTAACAGGCTATATTGGATCACATCAGCAAAATTTGCTTGATGATATGCCACATCATGTTAAGATGATAAAGTTTAAAAGCCCAATTATTACGAATAAATATCTCGAAATTTTAAAAAATTTAAAATATAAAGGATTTATAACAACAGTTATACCTATGCATTTTTTAGCTGATCAAGGCGGAATAGGCTTAGAAGATGCTATTAGAGAGATTTGTAAACAAGCTGAAGAAGCTGTTGATACTGGTAAAAATTATATTATTTTATCTGACAGGGATATATCCGCTGAAAGGGCACCTGTCCCATCTTTATTAGCCGTTTCAGCAGTTCATCATCATCTTATTGACAGGAAGAAAAGAATGCAAATTGATATTGTTGTTGAGACAGCTGAAGCAAGAGAAGTTATGCATTTTGCTTTATTATTTGGTTATGGAGCAAGTATAATTAATCCTTATTTAAGTTATGCTGTAATTGAAAACCAGATAAAGGAGAGCAAGATTCAATTGGATATTCAGACTGCCCAGTATAATTATATAGCAGCTGTTAACAAAGGGATACTCAAAATTATGTCAAAAATGGGAATTTCTACTCTAAGAAGTTATAGAGCTGCCCAAATTTTTGAAGCGGTTGGATTGAATAAAGACATGGTAAATAAATATTTTAAAGGTACTGATTCCAGGATAGGGGGTTTAGGATTAAATGAATTAGCAGAAGAAGTATTAATTCCTTTAAGGGAAGCATATAAAGAAACAAATGAAATAAATATATTGCCTTCTGAGGGGATATATAATTATAGGTATTTTGGGGAAAAACATGCTTGGAATCCAGATACTATCTCATTATTGCAGTGGGCAACTAAAACAGGTAATTATAATAAATTTAAAGAGTTTTCAGCGAAGACCAATGAATATACTTGTGAACCTAATTTTATAAGAGGATATTTTGAATTTAAGAATAATCCTATTGATATTTCAAAAGTAGAACCTGCTGAAAATATTATTAAAAGGTTTGTAACTGGGGCGATGTCTTATGGTTCCATTAGCAAAGAGGCTCACGAGACGTTGGCAATTGCAATGAATAAAATTGGAGCTAAAAGTAATACGGGGGAAGGTGGGGAAGATCCAGCTAGATTTGTTCCACTACCTGATGGAACCACAAAACGTAGTAAAATTAAACAGGTAGCTTCTGGTCGGTTTGGAGTTACAGCCTATTATCTGGTTAATGCAGATGAATTACAGATTAAAATTGCCCAAGGGGCAAAACCTGGAGAGGGAGGGCAACTACCTGGTTATAAAATCGATGAAATTATTGCAAAAACGCGTCATTCAATTCCTGGTATAACATTAATATCACCTCCTCCGCATCATGATATATACTCAATCGAAGATTTAGCACAACTCATTTTCGATTTGAAAAATGTGAACCCAAAAGTAAGAATTAGTGTTAAACTGGTTAGTGAATGCGGTGTGGGAACCATTGCAGCAGGTGTTGCAAAAGCAAATGCCGATGTAATTATTATTGCAGGTTGCGAAGGAGGTACAGGAGCAAGCCCGAGCAGTTCAATAAAACATGCGGGCTTACCTATGGAACTAGGTTTAGCAGAAACTCAGCAAACACTTGTAATTAATAATCTTAGAGAAAAAGTTAGGTTACAGGCAGATGGGCAATTGAAAACAGGTAGAGATGTTATTTCAGCAGCCCTGCTTGGAGCTGAGGAATTTGGTTTTGCCACTGCTGCCCTTATTGTTTTAGGATGTGTTATGATGAGAAAATGCCACCTAAACACTTGCCCTGTTGGAATTGCAACTCAAAATAAAGAATTACGTGATAAATTTTTGGGCAAAGCTGATTACGTTGTTAATTTTTTTAAATTCGTTGGTGAAGAGGTTAGAGAATTATTAGCAGAGTTAGGATTTACAAAACTTGATGATATTATTGGAAGAACTGATTTAATTTCACAAAGAAAAATTGATGACCATTGGAAATTAAAGAATATTGATCTTGGCGATCTGCTTCACCGACCTGAAGAAGCTGAACATTATAATAGTTTTTGTTGCATTCCGCAATTAGACAAAACTACTGATGTTTTAGATCGTAAATTAATAGAGGAAGCTTTACCTGCTTTATCGAAAAAGGAAAAGGTTGAAATTGAACATGAAGTAAAAAATACCAAGAGAACTATTGGAACTATGTTATCAGGTGAA
This sequence comes from uncultured Bacteroidales bacterium, assembly GCA_964496465.1. GTDB lineage: Bacteria > Bacteroidota > Bacteroidia > Bacteroidales > CAYFUP01 > CAZBZX01. The sequence continues at coordinate 6 of CAZBZX010000412.1, read as the reverse complement.
ATTGCA
>CAZBZX010000411.1:0-4013 GCA_964496465.1 uncultured Bacteroidales bacterium | reverse complement strand
AAACAAATATGACTGCCTATTTGGTCTTCTCAGGGTAATAGCTAAGTCTAATTTTAACTCTTAATTCACATAAATTATTAATATTTGTTAATGAATAGAGCAATAATTAAAAAAAATGATCTCAGAAATCAATCATATCAATTTTTAATTTATTTTTACATGCTTTTTTTCAAAGTAAGATATAATTATGTGTAAAATAAAATGAGTGATCTTAATGATAAGATAAGCATTATAATTATTGCTTACAATGAAGAAAAATATTTGCCTATTTTATTAGGATCCCTTTCAAATCAAACAAATAAAGAGTTTGAAGTTGTTGTTGTTGATAGTAATAGTACAGATAATACTCACCAGGTAGCTTTGAGCTTTAAAAATAATTTTAAATTTTTCAACTATGTTAAGCTGGATGATTCAAAAGGGCCTGCATATGCCAGGAATCAGGGAGCCAAAAAAGCATCATTCGAACGGTTAATTTTTTTAGATGCCGATACCAGATTAAAACCTAACTTTATTGAAAGGGTAGTCAGCGACCTTAAAAAAACAAAACCTGATATAGCTACTTGCCCAATAAGAATATCAGAAAAAAATTTCGAATCTAACCTTGGAGCTGTTTTTTTAAACGCATTTATGATTTCATTGCGACCAGTATATTCAACAGGTTATGGAGCATGTTTTATTTCGACAAAAGAAATTCATCAGAAATTAAATGGATTTAGAGAAGATCTTGGAGTATGCGAAGACTGCAATTATATTAAACGTGCCAGAAGATTACACAATTACAAGTATAATATATTATCACCTTTTTTCTATACATCAGATAGAAGAGCAAAAAATGAGGGAGGAATTATATTTTTATTAAAATATATTAGAATTCATTTATACAGAATGTTTACTGGAAGAGAAATACTTAAAGGTGAAATTAAATATAAATATGGTGAATTTTAAAAAGTTTTAAATGAGTAAGAATAAGAAAATAATAGTAGTAAAACTATTAGAAGTTATAAAAGAACTTCTTAACCTTTTAAAGAATAAATATTTCTATATAGGATTGTTCGCCTTAATTGGGGGTATTCAGTTAAATTTTTATTCGCAAACCTACCTTCATAATTATATGATAGAAGGTAAAACCCTTCCGGTACTTTCAGATCTCATCCTTGACAATCTCCCCTATTGGGATATTGATTATTTATATGATATTTTTAGTCTTGCTTCGTTTTTCATTTTTATTATTTATGTTATTCATAAACGTAAATATGACAAGGTTCCTTATTTTCTTTTATTATGTGGGATATTTCATATAATAAGAGGCATATTTATTGTATTAACACCATTTGGAAATCCTCCTATGTTTGACGGTACTGAAAGCTTATTTAATGGTTTTTCTAAATATGAACTTGGAGTATATCCTTCAGGACATATAGGAATTACGTATATGTATTTTATTCTGGCAAATGAAAAACATTACAAATGGTTTTTATTAATATGTGTCATTATTATTACAGCTGCATTGTTCTTAGCAAGAGGCCATTATAGTATTGACATTTTATCAGGAATTTTCTTTGCATATGCTATTAAATCTTATGGTGATAAATATATATTGAAACATTTTTATAAAAGCCGAAAAGAATGAAAAAAATTTATATTTGTCTGGGCCTTCTGATTTGCACCAGCATTTATTTAAATTCTCAAATACTTTCAATCCAATTTTTAAATATCAGAAATAATAAAGGTGTATTTCGTATAGGATTATTTCCTGATGAATTAAGTTATAAAAATGGGGATCCAACGTATTACCTGACTGTACCAAAATTTGATGCGATTAATGGAGAACTTACCGTGAAGTATAATGACATTATTCCAGGTATTTATGGTATTGCTGTACTTGATGATGAAAATGAAAACGATAAAACAGATTATGGTTATATTTTACCAGTTGAAGGTTTTGGATTCTCTAATTACTATATTCATACTTTATTTATTCCAAAGTTTGATGATTTCAAATTTACATTTGAGAAGGAAGATCTAACAGTTAAAGTAAAATTGAAATACTTGTAAATCTAACTTTACGTGAGTTCGATATAAATTATCTTGGTTTTATTTGCCCCGTCCTTTAGAGTCATCTCCTATTATATAGCACAAAATCATTACGTTTGTTATACACCAACATATTTGTGAATATTTTATATTGATATTAATTGAAGTGTCAGTATTCCGCTGTAAAAAATTGAATAGCAATTACTATACTCAATGATTACAGCGGAAGATTTTGGCTAAGCCAAAACCCCGGACTTCACACGCTAAAACCGTGATTGTCCGGGGATATTAATATTTAGGCCCTTCAGGCCTTATAAAATAGATTTATTTATTTTAAATCATATTTTTAGTCCGGAGGACGGGGCTATTGAATATCAATTATTTATATCGTTTTATAATGTCGAACTCACGTTAACTTATCAAAAAAAAGGTTGCATCTGTAATCTACTTATCAATTATTGAAGCATTTATTTTATACATTATTTAAAATGTATTCTCTAAGTTATTAATTGCATTCTCCAAACTACCAAAATCCTTATTAATTTTTAAAATTTCAAATGCATTGTCAGCAGTTGAGCAATAATAATAGTTTATATTTCGAAAATTTTTAATAAAAAGGTGGGCTATTACAGTTGGTAACGGTTTATCAACCCAAAATACAACGTTAATATCATTTCTCTTTATTTCATTATTGTGAATATTTTTTCTGATATCTGTCATTTTATCTACATTATCAAAAAAATCATCCGCCATTTCATCAATTTCCATCTCTCTAAAATCATTTAATACTTTGTCTATTTTTTCTGCATTATATTTCTCCATAACAAAACGGGTATATTGAATATAATACTCAATAGATAAACTACCAATAAATTTTTGAATTAACAGACCTTCATTTTTATAAAACTGATACTTAATTCTCATATTAACATTAATTTTGGCTCATAATATAGTTATAATAAATTAAACAAAAAAACTCCTGATTTTGTTAATTCCAGCTATTTATGTTTATAGATCTATAGTTTATTGATGTAAGTATTTAAAGCTAAATCGGTAACTTTCAACTCACTAATTAGCCAACCGCTATTTAACTCATCCCTGTCGAACTTTTTAACTTTAAAAACAAATCCTGGTACACTTAAAATATGAAAAGTAATTTCATTAACATACTGAAAATCAATATCTCCATTATTTACAAGATTAAGGAATATCGTCAGCTGATCTAATTTAAAATCTTTAGAGGTTAAAGAAAATGCCTCATCTTTATTGCCAAGTAAAGTGGATAAATTCATAAAATTAATCTCATGACTTGTTGGAGGTATAAATACTTCTCGTGTTCTACTCTCATTCACATTTAATCCATTTACTTTAATTATTACCCATTTAACTGATTTATCATCACCAAATTCCTGCTGTAAATAAAGCTTTATATTTTGATCTTTATTTTTCAAAATAACTTTGCAATTTAAATCAGCAATTATTAAACCTGAATATTTATCGATTACAATTGGAAAATCGACTTTGCAAACTGAATCAATGAATGAATTAATTAAACTCTCATTGTTAAGTGAAGTATCTTTATCATTAGCCTGATTGAATAATGTTTTCAAGTATTCATTTCTGGGAAATTGTGAAACAAAATTCGAATCAACTGGTTTGTCAAAAAAGTCTTTTTTATAATTAAATCTATCCACAAACTGATCAAATTGTTTTATTTTCAAAACCATATATGGTTCAGCATTCAATTTTTTTAATTTTTCATTTTGCTGAGAAAATAAACTCAACGAAAATATTTGCATCAGCAAAAACAATGAAATAAATATTTTCATTTTAAATGATTTTAAATAAAAACATAATTAATTCTCGAAATATATTCTAGCTTTTATGCTTTTTTCTTTGTCTCAGTAGCTTTAATATTTCCTAAAAATATCACCCATTTTTTTTCATTAAAAAACTTATCTTCAACAAGCTCTAAAATA
>CAZBZX010000410.1:0-4019 GCA_964496465.1 uncultured Bacteroidales bacterium | reverse complement strand
CGTGGAGGAGATGGATGTGGTGATCGCTGTCGTGAGGGAACGCCTTTAGCATTCCTAGGTGTAGACAACAAACCCGTTTTCTCAGGGAAGCACTCTGCTCGGTCACGGCGTGGTGCATCAGAAAGATCGACGCTTGCCGGGCGAGGGGGCGCGAGAAAACGGGTTTGTGGTAGGGCGCGGCTGAACGAACCCGTTCCCCGGCGGTTGGTGCCGGGTGGGCGTTGTGTGCTGGCTCCTGTGCCGCGCTGGGAGGGCGGGAGGGGCACAAGAGGGAACGGGTTCGAGGGTGGACGCCTAACCTTGCGAAGGCTCGGACCTCGCTTTGATCCTGAACGTCTCCACTCACACCGGCCTGCTGACGCGGAGAAGCGTCACAACAAGCCTTCGCAAGGTTGGGCAAGGTTGGCATGTCAGCCCACCAGTTCGTGTTGGCGGATGGGGGCGGGTGCGGCGGCGCCGGTGTAGCGCGGGACGATTTCCTCAAGCTTGTGGCGGAGGGCCTGCTCGTCGCCGGTGCAGGCGAGCTCGGCCAGGGCGTCGACGGCGGCGTCGAGCTCGGCGGGGCCGAGGAGCTGGCCGTGACCGTTGCGCGAGACCATGATCTTGGGCTGGTCGGTGGGCGCGGCCTCTTCGCCTTCGACGATGAGTTCCTCGTAGAGTTTTTCGCCGGGACGCAGACCGGTAAAGATGACTTCGATGTCCCAGTCACGGCCTTTGACGGAGCCATTGCCAGGCTGTCTCCTAACGGCCCCAGGCTGTGAGTGCCTGGCGATCCCTGGCTGGCGTCCGTGGCTCGGATCGCCGGTCTCCGGACCGGCATGGTCGCCGTTGCCATTGCCATTACCGGAGCTAGGCTGCTGGTTGGCAGTCCCATTGCCAGGCTGGTGCCTGGCGTTCCCGGCGGTCCCGGAGGTGGGCCAGCGGACGAGGGGGCGGAGGCCGGAGAGGCGGACCAGGTCAACGGCGAGGTCGACGATGCGCACGGGCTCGCCCATGTCGAGGATAAAGACCTCACCGCCCTGGCCGAGGGCAGCCGCCTGCAGGACGAGCTGGACGGCCTCGGGGATGGTCATGAAAAAGCGCTCGACCTCGGGATGGGTGACGGTGAGGGGGCCGCCGCGCGCGATCTGGGCCTGGAAATAGGGGACGACGCTGCCGCGGCTGCCGAGGACGTTGCCAAAGCGCACGGCGACGTAGCGGTGGCCGCTGCGACGGGCGGCGTGGTGGACGAGCAGCTCGGCGACGCGCTTGGTGACGCCCATGACGCTGGTCGGGCAAACGACTTTGTCGCTGGAGATGAGGACGAAACGCTCCACGCCGCTGGCCTTGCAGGCGCGCAGCACGTTGCGCGTGCCGAGGACGTTGTTGGTCACGGCCTCGACGACGTTTTCCTCCATCATGGGCACGTGCTTGTGCGCCGCGGCGTGGCAGACGATGTTGGGCCGCTGCTCAGAGAAGACGTGGCGCAGGCGGGCGGCGTCGCGCACGTCGGCGATGACGCGGACGACGTGCAGGTCGGGCCAGCGCTGGGCCAGCTCGTTGGCGATGCGGAAGATGCTGTACTCGCCGTGGCCGAGGAGGATGAGCGCCTCGGGCTCGCAGCGCGCGATCTGGCGGCAGAGCTCGCTGCCGATCGAGCCGCCGGCCCCGGTGACCAGGACGCGGGCGCCGCGGATCATGGTCTCGACCGGCTCGGGATCGACGATCACAGGGTCGCGGCGCAGCAGGTCCTCGATCTGGATGTCGCGCACCTGGGTGATAGCCACGGTGCCGGAAAGGATGTCGTACAGGCCAGGGATGATGCTGGCCGGCACGAGGGCGCGCTCGCAGACCTCGAGCACCTCGCGGATGGCAGGGCCGGGGGCGGTGGGCATGGCGATCACGACCTCTTGCACCCGGTGCGCGCGCACCAGGCCGGGGATGTCATAGCGCCCGCCGAGGACGGGCAGGGCGTGGATCTGCATGCCCTGCTTGCGCTCGTCGTCGTCGACATAGCCGACGGGGACGAGGCCGAGCTGCGGGTTGGCGAGCATCTCTTGCGCCAGCAGCTTGCCTGCGTCGCCGGCACCGGCGATCAACACCCGGCGCCGGACCTCGCGCTGCAGGCGCCGCTCGGCACGGCGGCGGCGCTGCCAGGCCAGGCGGGCGGCAAAGCGTGGCCCGCTGACGACGACCAGGGCGAGCAGGCCGTCGATGAGCGGGATAGAGCGCGGGCAGGCGGGCCCGGGCACGAGCGCGGGGAGGAGCAGGGCAGAGGCCATGGCAGCGAGCGTGGCCACGCCGGTGGCGGTGCCGACGAGGACGAGCTCGTCCGTGCTGGCATAGGGCCAGTAGCGGCGGTACATGCCGGCGACGTAAAAGACGAGCAGCTTGAGCGGGGTGGCCAGAGCGACGTAGGCGATCATGGCCTCGCGGTAGCCGTGCAGCAGGGCGCCGTCGAGGCGCAGCCAGAAGGACAGGACCGACGCCGCGGGCAGGGCGATCAGGTCGAGGAACAGGAAGTAGCGGTTGCGGATCAGCTTGGACATCTCTTACCCCCCTCGGTTGCGGCCTGTGAATGAATTCACAGGCAATGGTGCAGAAAACGCGTTGAGACGCGTTTGGTTATGCGTGATGCTAGGTAGAGATTGCCCGGACGCAGGGTGCGGCGCTGCGCTCGTAATGACAGGTGGAGATTCCCCGGACGAAGCGTCCGTCGCTGCACTCCTCGCAATGACAAGCAGGGAGCGATCCGGGACACGATTGCTGCACTGTCAATGCGAGCCGGTGCTGTCGCGGCGAAGCAATCTCCAAGGCGCTTGCAGGAACCAAGATGAGCCCTTGATGCAAGGTGGAGATTGCTTCGGCGCCAAGAGCGGGCGCCTCGCAATGACGGGGCGGGCGTGTGTTCAGGCATGGGTGTGCTCCAGTGATCGGGTGAGCGCGCGTTCGGCGCCGAGCGCGCTCGCCAGGGCGGCGCGAAGGGCGGCGCAGACGCGGTCGACCTGAGCCTCGGTCATGACGCTGGAAAAGGGCAGGGCCAGAGAGACGTCGCCCAGGCGCTCGGTGACCGGGAAATCTCCCCGCCGGTAGCCATAGCGCTCCCGGTAAAAGGGCTGCAGGTGAATGGGCGTGAAATAGGGCCGGCTGGGGATCCCGGCTTCGGCCAGGCGGGCCATGACGGCGTCGCGATCGGCGGGCGGCTCGATGCGCACGACATAGACGAACCAGGAAGCGCGCGTGGTGGTAGGTGCCAGGCGCGGGCAGGCCACGCCCTGTACGCCGGACAGGCGCTCGCCGTACCAGCACGCGACGCGCGCCCGCTTTGCCAAGAGCTCGTCGGCGCGCGCGAGCTGGGCCAGGCCGAGGGCGGCGCTCATCTCGTCGAGGCGATAGTTGTAGCCCAGGCGGGTGTGGTTGAGCCAGGCGTCAAACACGTCCCGTCCCTGGTTGCGCAGCGAGCGGAAGAGGCCGGCCCAATCCTCGCGGCCGGTGACGACCATGCCACCCTCGCCGGTGGTGAGCTGCTTGTTCGGATAAAAGGCGAACACGGCAGCGTCGCCGAGCGTCCCGGCGGGGCGGCCCTTGTAGGCGGCGCCGAGGGCCTCGCAGGCGTCCTCAATCACGGCCAGGCCGTAGCGGGCGGCGGTGGCGAGAATGTGGTCCATGTCGGCGGGCTGGCCAAAGGCGTGGACGGGTAGAATGGCTTTGATATTGTGTATTGCGTACTCCGTATTGCGTGGTGCGTATTCCGTCCCTTCGCTGCCACATTCGCTGCGCTCAGTGCATGGCTCGAGGGCAAGATTGCGTATTCCGTGGGCGGTGGTTTCGTGGCCATTGCCACGGGGGCGTTGGCCGTTGCCTTTGGAGGCGGATTGAGCAGGCGCGCGCTCTTGCTCCTCCCCCGTGGGCCGCAGGGGCTGGGTGGGGGCCTGTTTGTAGTAGCGACCTTCAGTCGCTATCCCCTCCCCGGCGGGCCGAAGGGGTTGGGTGGGGGCATTCCGCATGCTGGGTGGCAGCCACCGCTCGGCAGCCTTCCC
>CAZBZX010000409.1:0-4025 GCA_964496465.1 uncultured Bacteroidales bacterium | reverse complement strand
ATTGATGATTATAGTAAAATAATGGATTTTGAAGCGCATTATGGTCCGGTAAAAGATATCCATTTTAGTAAATTAAATAATAGTTTTTATAGTGCCGGTGACAGGGTAATTAAAAAGTGGAACCTTGCAGGAGAGCAACTTAATATTTACAGGGGCAGTGCTACATTTATATGGTCATTTAGTGTTTCAACAGATGAAAAATTAATTGCCTGTGGCGCTTATGAAAATTATATCAGGGTTTGGAACGGTTCAAATGAGGAAATGGTAAGTACTTTAAAAGATCATGAAAAAAGTGCACTTGCAGTTTGTATTAGTAATAATGAGAAATTCATTGCTAGCGGATCACTTGATAAAACCATTAAAATCTGGAATACATCTACGTTTGAATTAGTTCATACTTTTGAAGGGCACAATGATAATATTTATGCAGTAAATTTTTCGAACGACAACAACTATTTATTATCCGCTTCAAATGATAATACAATTAAAATCTGGAACATGAAAAAAATGGCCTTTGAAACTACTCTTACCGGGCATGAAAAGGGAGTATTATCAGCAGAATTCAGTCCGGATGGATATCATGTGATAAGTGGATCAATCGATCATACCATAAAACTATGGGAACGAAAAACAGGTGATTGTATTTATACATTCGAATATCATGATGAAGAAGTTAATGATGTTGCTTATCATCCTGACGGCAAAATGTTTGCCAGTGCCTCGAGCGATAAAAAAGTAATATTATGGGAAATAAATCCTGAAATATTTATCTACTATTATTATCAAGAAGACTTTTATGCTGAATTGGAAAATTCAGGTTTTTGGGGGCCAAAACGTAAAGGAGAAAGCGGAAATGATTATAAAGAAAGACAAATAAAGGCGGAAGAAGTTAAAAAAACCTTAATAGATAAGTATTATTTAAAATATAAAAATGAAAAACTAAAAAACTAAATAACAAAATTCAAATTCCAAATTCCAAATTTCAAACAATTACCAATTTTAAATATTCAAATCATAAATAAAATATTACTTGCATCCCAATATTAAATCTGTTTTCTTTATTTAATAGCGATATTCAAGAGTAGAAGGAACCAAATCACTACAATAAATCAAACTTTCTCCCGAATTCATCACCCCATGTCTTACTCTTTTTATTAATTTTTGGGGGTAATGTTCCCAATATTGTTTCTCGCAAAATTCGCAAAGATTAAAAACGCAAAAATCGCAAAGAATTACTTTGCGTAATTTGTGAAAATTTTAGCGGTCTTTGCGTGAGATACTATAAAAATTCAATGATAAAATAGGAGAAACGCTTTACTACCGAATTTCCCTTAATAATTATATAGTATGTTTTGTTTGTGATTTGCATTTTATTATTTGCGATTTAATTAAGTTATAAACACATCATAAGTAACTATTTAATGCTAATTTGTTTCTTTTAAAATTCTTCTTGTATATTCCACCAATTCGATATTGCCTATATCAATTGAAACCTTTTTATCTAATTTTTCAGCGTACCAGTTTACTTCATAATTAATTTCTTCACCTGGTTGCAATTCGATATAATTTCCCTGATTTTCCAATTCAATATAATTATCTGTTGGATTGGCATAAATCTCTATTCCATCTTCATTTGGTGCAGTTAATCCAGCCGTTATTTCTTCAAATTTTTTAATAAAAATATATCCATCCTGAATAAAGGCGAGCCATCCCTCACTGCCGTTATTAAATAATTTAGTATGGTCGTTATATATTTTTACCTCACTCTCATACCATATTATATTATTCTTATTGTAAACTTTCATTAAATTTAAATTCATCCCCCAACTATCATTTTTTCCTTTCGGGAAAAAAGCAATCCCTCCTTTATTTACGCGTGTAACTTCCCATGGAGATACTTTATATGATTTAAAAGATATATTTTTTATACTATATAATATAAGTATTGCATTATTACATACTGAAAACTCTTTGGTAAAACGCATCCCTAAATTTTTATCATCCGCACTAATCAATACTAATTTATCATCATTTATCTTATATGTATATTCCTTCTCATCTAACATAGCAGGAGGTGGCCAATTCCATATGGATTGAGGAGATGGCCAAAGTGTGCTTCCAAAAAGCGCTGGATTTATATTTTGCCCTGCTAAAAATTCTTTCTCACCACATTTAAAAGAAGTTATTCTTCCTCCCTTGCTGTCAACAATTAATTCTGTTGAGTCAGAAATTAACTTAAATGAGCCAGTATTCTTTATTATCATCTTTTATAATAAGTAGTTATGCAATTGTGTTATTAATAATCAAAAAATATAAATTGTCAAACTGAATGTGATTGAAACCATCTTTTTGTTTGGTTAGAGAAAAGTTAAACTAAGCTCTAAATAACTTTTTAACAATCCTTTAACAGCGTAACCATACAAAAAGTTAAATTAATTTCAATTATAATTACTAAATTTAGCTAAATATACAGTATTATTAACTTTGCTTCGTTTTATGGTTCTTTTATGTAATTTTTTTAAATCCAAATAGAAAAGATCAATTACACGTAAATAATTATAAATTAATGTATTATTGAGTAAAATTGAGAATAAATGAAATATTATTATGTTATAGAACATAATCACATATCAAGAAATTATTCCGAAACATTTGTCAAGCTTAAACAAATTTATATCTTTGTTTCTATTAAAGCTTATTTTGAACATTTAATTATTAATTTTTAACCTAAAAATTTAAAACTATGAAAAAAAGTGTACTTTTTTTATTGGCCATTTTTGTAATGGTCTTTGTTGCTAAAGCACAAGATGATCCTGAAGAACTTCAAGCAACTGCTAAAAAAGCAGTATCAACAGCTCCTACTTTAGATGCTGATATAGAAGATTGCTGGGGAACTGCTGTTGCCTTTGAAGGTTATAATGATGGTGCTGTAGCTGAGGGTGATGCTGATTTATCAGGTTCTTGGTATGCTGTATGGGATGACGCTGGACTTTATGTTGCTGTTGATATAAAGGACGATGTACTTGACTGGGGTGAAGACAACATGAATGATGCTGGCGATGGATTTAGCGGAGACCAATGGATGTTTGACAACGTTGAAATCTTCGTTAACCCAACAGGAGAAAGAAATGCTGATGATAACACTTATGCTACAGCTAATGCTTCTCAAATTCGTTACAATCCATTAGATGGAACTGCTGGTTATAACAATACAGGTGGTGGATATTGCAGAACTGATACAGAATTAGATCTTCTAGAGTGGGTTGCTGAAGAAGTTTCTGGTGGTTATATTCTTGAAACTTTAATTCCTTGGGCAGCTATTTTACCAGATCCAACTACAATTCCTGAAAAAATTGGATTCACAGTTAACGTTGGTGACTCTGATTTAGGTGCTGATGGTGCTACTCCTGCTTCAAGAGAATCTATTCTTCTTTGGGTAGGTAAGGATTTATCTGACTTGCAATGGAACAACATTAACTACTTTGGTTTATTAAATTTATCAACTGATGACGCTGGTTGTGGTGTTGATGGTATTGATAAAAATGTAGTTTCTTCATTAAATCTTTATCCAAACCCAGCTACTAACATGGTAACTGTTAATAATGTAACTGAAGATATTACTGTTTACAATTCAATTGGACAGGTAGTATTAACAGTTTCTGCTGATGCTTCAACAGTAAACGTTGACGTTTCTGGTTTAGCTGCAGGTATTTATGTGTTCCAATCAGGAAACAGTATGAGCAAAGTTCTTGTTAAATAATAAGAATTTGCTTTTAAAATATAAAAGGGAATCCAGTGGATTCCCTTTTTTTATTTCTTATTTTATTTTCATTTAGTTGTTTAAAAATTCTATATAAACACCTTCAAGCTAATTCTATTTAAATTTCACAATCGTTTTAAATATAAAAGCGAAATAAAAAAAATTCTTAAAATTGACTCCCCCATTGGCAGAGTAATTGCCTATTATATAGCACAAAATCATTAAGTTTGTTATACACCAACATATTAGTGAATATTTTATATTG
>CAZBZX010000408.1:0-4092 GCA_964496465.1 uncultured Bacteroidales bacterium | reverse complement strand
ATGAGGTATCTTTAAAATAATCACTAATAAATACTATTTTTTCATTTTCAAAATGTAGCAAGGTAACACCACTATTCAAGTACAGCTCTCCTTTATTATTCTCACCTTTATTTGTCCAAATAGCACATGCACGGTTATCACCAATAATAATATCAGATACAGTAAACTCTAACTTGGGATATTTTCTTAATAACGCATTTAAAAAAATGATTACTCTTCTTTTTCCTTCAATTCGTCCGGCACCAGGAAAATCAAATGCTGCATTATCTGTTAAAATATCCTCAAAACTTTTAAAGTCCCTTGAATTCATGGCGACGAAAACTTCCTGGGCCATTTTGTCGAATTGCTCTGTATCTTTCATATTTATCTTTTTTATTTTTAACTAAAAAATAGTAGATTATCACAAAATGCTTTAATTAAAAACTATTAATTCAAAAATAATTTTAATATTTTTATTTTATATTTTAAAGATAATTCAATTTTAAACATAAATCCAATGAAAAATTTAATCATCCTAATCGGTTTTGTTATTACAATATTAAGTTGTACAAATCAACCTGTAGATAAAAATAAAGGTATTAAAGCATTCAAAATTAAAAAGGTATGGACAACCGATTCTATTTTAAAAGTCCCTGAAAGTGTTTTATATGACATTAAACGAGATGTTATTTATGTATCAAATATGAATTTAAAATCAACTTCTGATGAAGAAAATGGATTTATATCAAAAATTAGTACAAATGGAGAAATTATTGATATGTATTGGATAAAAGATTTGAAAGCCCCAACAGGCATGGCTATCTTTAATGGTAAATTATATGTAAATGATGGTGGAAATACTCTGGTTATTATTGATATTGAAAAATCAGAAATAATTGATAGAGTATTTTTCGAAAATGGGAAATTTTTAAATGATGTATCAATTGATAGTTCAGGAGTTGTTTATATAAGCGACTCTAAAGCAAATGTAATTTATACATGGAAAGATGGGAAGAAAGAAATATGGGTTGATCAAGGAATTCAGGCTTCCAATGGTTTATTATGTGAAAGTGATAGAATATTAGTAGCTGCTTCTGATTTTATTTCAATTGATTACTTATCAAAAAATCTTTCAATAATTAACGATAGTATAAACGGAGGAGATGGTATTGCTGAAGTTGGTTGTGGCTATTATTTAGTATCAGAGTGGCCTGGTGAAGTATTTTTGATTGGACCTGATAGTTCTATTACATCCTTATTAAATACACGGGAAGCTAAGATCAATAGTGCAGATATCGATTATATTAAAAATGACAGTCTTTTGTTAGTCCCAACTTTTTATAAAAATAGCATTGATGCATATAAATTGATTGAAGAATAACTGTCTTTTATATTTTTGTCTAATATTACTTAATAATCTTGTAATTTTCATTATATTCATCAATATCAATATTTAAGATATACATTCCGCTTTTTAAATAATCAGAATTCCAATTTATTTGATGGTTTCCTTTTATTGTATATCCTGAATATATTGTTTCCAGAAGCAAACCATTTAGTGTATGTAAAGAAATGCTAATATTTCCAGATTTTCGTAAATAAAAGTCAACAGTAGCAGATTCTTTAATTGGATTTGGATATACATTTATATTGTGAATTAGTTTTGAATAAGTGAGTATTGCATCAGTTGGATCATAGTATTCATTGTAAAAAGTATCAACAATGGCTTGAGACCAAATTTTTCCAAGTTTTGCCCTAGCAGTTATTATAGTTTTTTCCTTAATTAAGATTGAATCAGTAAATAAAAAGGCATCACCTGAAATGATTCCGTTATACCCTTTTGGATCTGTTGCGTTTCTTGTATAAAAAATATCACCTTCACGAGCATCTATAAAAAGTTCATAGTTTTCAGGTATTTCTCCACCATTCATACTAAAAAAAGGATGTTCTATTGAATACAGATAACCTGCATTATTTAACTGTTCTAACACAACCTGAGTTCTTTCCGGAAAATATTCCTGTAAAAGTCTTTCCTGTTCCGGATACCAATGATCGTTCACAGTGTATAGTAAGAATGGGCCAGATGACCAGGAATGAATATCTTTTCTATAATCTCCCCATCGCGCAGATTCAGCTACCATGGCAAGTTCAATCTCATCAGCTCTTTCCATCCATCTTTTAGCTATACTATCAGGTGTTAAAGCTCCATTATTTTTAAGAAGTAAATCAACACGCTCCTGAAATAATAATTTAAAATGTTCATTATTCATTAAATGCTTAAAGATACCTGATGGTCGGTTCGCATTGCCTTCTGATACATAGTTTTCGTCAATATTTTCCAATATTTTTTCTGTATCCCAGCAAAAGAAACGAAATCCTTCTTCTGAATTTTCCCTGTTTTTTGCTGCAACCCAGTTATGCTCGTCCCAATCATTATTCCCACCATAAAAATTAAGTAAAATATAGTCAATTAGATCTTCAGGTTCCAGGTATCTTTCATAAAAAGGATTTTTTGTACCATCTGGATTTTGTCCCAGTAAACGAAAATACACTGTATCATTTTGAATATTTCTACTACTTACTATTGACCAAAGAGCATCCCATGCCTCTGATGTACCATCTGCAATTTCATTATAATCTTTAATTACGTCAAACTTACTATTATCGCCCTTGTAATAACTTTCCATGAATTCCGCATCAATTCGTTCTGAAATATTGTATAAACCCCAGTAAATACCATTTATGTATAGATGTGCAAATTTATTGTGAGCCGAAAAATAACCCATATCAAATCGGGTATCTTTTGCCCAAGGGTCACGTATGTGTTGAGCCCTGGCTCTTTGGTTACCGGAAAAATGCCTCCATGAATTACCATAGGCTGCCCGTAAAACAATGGTATTAAAATCTTTAGCTGCATCTTTTCCAAATAAAGGATAATCAAGTTTATCCGGGCCGTATTTACTTCTAAAAATTAATCGGAATGAATGTTTGGGCGATTTTTCCGGTCTTCGGCTATGCCCACCTTGAATCCTGATTCCACAGTTTACCTGGAATCCAGTTTCTACTTTATCTGGAAATAGATATTCACATGATACAGGTCTTTCCCATCCCAATCCTTCATATTCATTACCAGGTGATCCTTCATAAACATATATTCCTCCATGAATTGAATCAAAATCATGAGAAAAAAGAAAATTTTTGTCTGTAACAATTGATATTGTTGGAACAGAAAGTAGGGAGGGGATCATCAAATTTTGATAATCAGGTTGTGTTACAATTTCAGGATCCATTTCATAGTCAGCAATTGAATTTCCTGCTAATTCAATATAATTGCCCCAGGTGTCAGGATATCCTTCAGGATCATTAGGTTGATTCAGCACATCATTTAAAAAGATGTAAGTACATGTTGAAATTTTACTTGTTTCCTGTCCATTTAATACAGCAATAGCTCGAAGTGGCGTCGTGGTCGAAATGGCAATAGAATCATTATATAATGTTCCATTAGATTCTGATGGTTCGCTGCCATCCAATGTATAATAAATAGATGCATTATCAAGTGTGGAACTCAAACAGACTTTAAAAGGTTCTTCATAAAATCCATGAGGAATGCTAATTGAAGGAGGTTTTATTATAACATCTCCAAGATTTGTCGAGCCCGGAGTTGGTGTTTTCATATATTCAAAAGAACCTTCATATAATCCATATGAAATATTACTTGATTGTTCAGGAAATGTCTCACCAAAAGAGCTTGTGATTGTTGTTCCATCAGGTTTAACTAGAGCCAGGAATTCTCCATCACCTGATAATTTAAAATTAGTATGTATATACGTTGAAGATTTCACAGTATCATCTCCTGATGCATAAACAAGTAGGTAACTTTGTGAAGAAATGGTAATATTTGGAAATATCCACTTTTTTAAATTATCAGATTTATCAGTCAAAATCCAACCGTTTAAATTAACATTTTCATTAGTTGGATTAAACAATTCAATCCAATCACTATAATGTCCATTTTCATCCTGGTTTATTGAGTCATTAACGGCAAGAAATTCAGAAATATAAACATCATCAGTATGTATTATTTGTGCTTCTAATACATGTATATTGAATAAG
>CAZBZX010000407.1:0-4113 GCA_964496465.1 uncultured Bacteroidales bacterium | reverse complement strand
CCTGAGGAACTTATCGACAGCGTACGATGCAGAAGATGTCGAGGTGACAATCACGGTGTCTGGTGGATTGATCACCCCCTTCTCTTATACGGCCTCCAGCGGCACCGTCTTCAACGATGTCTGGACACTTGACCTGGGCCACCTTGATCCTCCGGCCTATCTGACCATGTCAGCGGTGGTCGAGAGTTTCACCGGTACGCCGCCTGCGATCACCTTCACGGCCACGATTACCGACAGCACCCCGGCGGACAACGAGGCCAGCAATAACGAAGTCACCCATACGTTTACCCCGACGAACGAGTTAGAACTATCGCTCTCAGGTTCCGTAACCCCCGAAACCGCCAGCGCAGGAACGACGGTTACCTACACCTATACGGTCACTAACGACGGCCCCGGCACCGCCTCCGACGTGGTGGTCACCAGCGCCCTGCCTGACGACATCCTCGACGAACTGACCCTCACCGAGATCGACGGCGACGGCACCTTCCGCACGTCTGACGGGGCCTGGCTCATCGGCGCACTCCCCGAAGGGCAAACGGCCACGCTGACCGTCTCCGGTAAAGTCAAAGGACGCACCACGACAGAGACGTTTACCAACACCGCCACGCTGACCCTCTCCTCACCCGGCGACAGCACGCCGGACGATAACGAGGTGGATACCGAGGTGACGCTCACCCCGCTGACCTATGCCTACAACGTCGTCGATACGAGCGGTTCTCCTCTTTACTGCGAGCAGGACAAAATATGGGGAGCCAACTCTTCGCTGGGCGCTGACTACACCTGGGTCAAAATCCCGTCGAGCATCCTGAACGGCTCCTACAGCAGTTATGGCGATGCCCAGGGCACCATCCGGTACCCGAATGGCATTCTTGATGATGCTTGCTAACGGCGTTTGTGGAACGGAACTCAACACGGCAGGCCAGGAGCTTTACAACTGCCGTATCCAGGGAAGCAACTTCCGCCTCGACTGGGACGACCTCAAAGAGGGTACCTGGACGGTCACCCTGGGAATGGTCGAAGACAACGACCATTCGAGCCAGCAGAGTTATTTCAACGTCACTTCTACCACTGCCTATGGGACAGTGGCGGTGCTCACCAATCACAGCATCCGCGCAGCGGTTGGCGTCAGCGACAGGCTTGAACTGTATTCTTTCTCTACCCAGGTCGGCCCGGACGAGGAACTCCACATCCACTTTGACGTGGTGACTCGTTATGCCAAGCTCAACTCTATACTGTTGGTCTATGAAGAGGCCCCCTCCCAGGTCGCCGACCTGGCCGTCGAGAAGCTGCTGGTCGACCCGGTCACCGGCGACCCGATTGCCGGGCCTGTGTATCCGGGCGACGACATCCAGTTCGCCATCACCGTCGAGAACGATGGCCCGAACAAGGCCAGCGGCGTTTCGATCCTCGACGGATTCCCCGACGGCCTGATCTTCAACTCGGCAAGCGCCGGGAAGGGATCGTACAATGAAAGCACGGGTCTCTGGTCAATCGGTACCATCAACGATGGGATTTCCTACACGCTGACCATCGACGCCACCGTCGACCCGGCCATTTCGGCACCGGCTGACCTGTATAACACGGCGGCTGTTGCGACTACCTTGCAGGACAACCCGGTCACGCCGGGGCCAAACAGCGCCTCGGTGCTGGTCGATGTCAACCAGCCGAACGCCAATATCCAGGTTTCCCAGGTTGGCACCACGTCAGCCTTCCCCGGCGACCCGGTCACCTTTACCGTCACGGTGACAAACGCCGGCCCGAAAGACGCCGCCTCGGTCGAGATCACCGACCTGCTCGGCGACGGCCTGGACTTCGTTTCGCCGCCCACGCCTTCCGAAGGCTCCGTCAGCGTGACGGAAGACCCCGCCGGGGACGATACCCTCGTCTGGACGATTCCCGCCCTGGCCCTGGGGGGTTCTGAAACGCTGGTCATCGAGGCGACCGTCAATTCGGGCATCTCGACCTTCCCGACCGACATCGACAATATCGCCACGCGCACCGCCTCCACCCCGGTCGATCTCACTGCCGGGGACAACAGCGACACGGTCACCGTCACCGTCAATGACCCGCGCATCGACCTGCACCTCGAAAAATCAGTCATCCCGACCAATCCATCAGAAGGAGCCTCCTTCACCTACACGCTCACCCTCACCAACGAAGCGAGTCACGCGGCGGCGACCGGCGTCACGGTGACCGATACGCTCCCCGGCGCAGGAATTACCGTAACCACGCTGCCGAAATACGAGAATGGCAGCTACGCCGCCGGAGTCTGGAGTGACATCAGCCTCAACCCCGGCCAAAGCGCGACGCTCGTCATCTACGCCGACGTGACTGCCCTCCAGGGGACGGTGATCACCAACACGGCTGAAGTCACTGCGGCGAACGAAATTGATATAGACTCTACGCCGAACAATGGCAACACCGGTGAGGATGACTACACCAGTGTTGCATTCACCGTGTCTCCGCCAAACACCGACCTCGCGCTCACCCTGACCGCCGACGACACCACGCCCACCGTCTACGACGACGTGGTCTTTACCCTCGACATCGACGAACAGGGTGTCAACGCGGCGACCGGCGTCGAAGTCACGCTGACCCTGCCCACCGGCCTGACCTACGTCAGTGACACGGGCACCTGCACGGATTCTGCCGTTGCCGGTGGCACGCTTGTCACCTGTGATATCGGGGCAATTGCCCTGTCTGGCAGCGCCTCGGTGACGGTCACCGCCTCGGTCGACGAGGATGCGGACCAATTGGTAGCCTTGAATGTCACCGGTACAGTCACGTCCATCCAGACCGACAACAACCCCGCTGACAACGACGACAGTCTCTCTATTACCCCGCACGCCAACTTCTTCTTCGTCAATGTTGGCCCAGGCACATGCGGCAACAGGACCTTTGGCGCGACGGCCATGTCCGGCCACTGGGGTGGTGTCACCCCGGCGTCCTGGGAGATTCTTGGCCGCCGTAATGTCACCTTCTACCAGATGTATACCAATCCCAGCGGGTTAGACTGGATCGGCAGCGTGACCTACAGCGAAGCCGACAGCCTCACGTCGAATAATCAGTATTATAGCTGGCCGTCGTGGCATACAATCACCCCCCGCTATCCCAATGGCTCTACAATATCGACGGGAACCGACGCTTACAATCTGTACATCTGCCGCGAAAACCAGGACGAACTGCAGGTCAATTTCAAAGACCTGGCACCCGGCACCTATCGTGTTTACTATCTGGCCCTTTCCTGGCTCAACTCCTGGGGGTGGCCGAGGGATTATGCCTGGGATGTTTCCTATCAAATTGGTTTAACGGGCTGGACACTGTGGCTCGACGAATACAATCCCTATAGTAATCCGGGGAACCAAATCATAGACGTTGAACTCAGTGATGACAGTGGCGTTAGCATTACCCTTACGTCAACTACCAGCGTTTCCATTCGAATTGGTGGCAGCGGCGAAGGAATAACCTCCGGCATTGGCATCGAGAAATTACCGTAAACAAAACCAGAACATCCCACCCGGAGGGCCTCGCCTCCGGGTGGGGAGCAAACCCATACTTATCGGAAGATCACGAGGAGAACAGAGAAAGGGTTCATCAAATGAACTTGCAGCAGTTGTTCCAACGACCAAGATCGCCCTTCTCACCACGCGGCGCGAAGCGCGCCCAGAGTTTTGTCGAGTTTGCCCTGACGCTGCCCCTGATGCTGATGATGGTTTCCGCAGCCGTGGAATGGGGGCAGATCATCACCGCCTACAACCGCGTCCAGATCGCCGCGCGTGAGGGTGCGCGCTTCGGCGCGGCAGGCGGCACCGACGAAGGCGTCTGGACCGTCGTCGAGCAGTCGATTCAGAATTCACAGGTCGAGGTCAACACAACCCAGTTGGGGGTGTGGGTCGTGCGCCCGGTGATCAACACCGATGGCGGCTGGGGATGGCTGGAAGCCGATGGCACCTATCCCTGGGGATACGAGTCTTCGGGTGGCGACCCTGTCGAAGTAGTCAATGTCTATGGCAATCCTACCGGCGGCGGCATGCCGGTTGCGGCGGCTGACGCCCTGGCCGATCTCGAACAGATCGGCATCAGCGGCACCAACTATACGTCCATCGATGACAG
>CAZBZX010000406.1:3283-4118 GCA_964496465.1 uncultured Bacteroidales bacterium | reverse complement strand
ACTTCCTGGATTACTGTATCAAAGTCTTCATGTTCTGGATCTGTACAGTATAATTTTAATTTAACTTTTAATGTAACACTATAAGTTAAACCACTCTCAATACATTCTTCAATTCTATATCTGGGCGGATCGATATAGTAATCTAAAAATTCTAATACAAAATTATTTCTTGTATCAGAAATAGGGAAGTTTTCACAAAAAACTTTAAACAATCCTTCTTCTTTTCTTATTTCCGGAGTTGTTCCAAGTTGAAAAAATTCGCAAAATGATTTTAATTGAACTTCAAGAAAATCGGGATATTCAAGTTGATTTTTTGATGAAGAAAAATTAATTCTCTTGTTAATATTATTTGAAGTCATTGATGAAAGTAATTAAATTGAACTTATGATGTTATATATAATGACAAAAAGGCTTAGAATCAAAATTGTACCAATTTCGATTCTAAACCTACAGAACCTAAAAAAGGTTTCTATGTTTATTTAAGTTCAACCTCAGCTCCAGCTTCTACTAATTGATTTTTAATCGATTCAGCTTCGTCTTTCGATACGCCTTCTTTAACTGCTTTTGGCGCAGCGTCAACTAGTTCTTTAGCTTCTTTTAAACCGAGTCCGGTTAGTTCTTTTACTAATTTTACAATTTGTAATTTAGCACCACCTGGGGCGTTTAAGACAACATCAAAAGATGATTTTTCAACTTCACCACCTTCTGTCGCACCAGCAGCAGGAGCTGCAACTGCAACAGCAGCAGCAGCAGGTTCAATTCCATACTCGTCTTTTAAAATATTAGCTAATTCGTTAACTTCTTTAACAGTTAAATTTACTAATTGTTCAGCAAT
>CAZBZX010000406.1:0-3273 GCA_964496465.1 uncultured Bacteroidales bacterium | reverse complement strand
CTTTTAAATCTGCCATTTTCCTTAATTTTTAATCGTTATTTAATTTATATTATTCTTTTTCAGATAATGTTTTTAATACACCTGTTAAAATATTGTTACCCGATTGTAGCGAGGAAACAACATTTTTCATTGGTGATTGTAATAGAGCAACAATATCAGCAATAAGCTCATTTTTAGATTTAAGAGTTGCAAGAATATCAAGATTTTCTTCTCCAATATAAATCGATTCTTCAACAAAGGCACCTTTAAGTAAAGGTTTATTATGTTTTTTTCTAAACTCTATAATTAGTTTAGCAGGCATATTGCCTGATTCAGTAAACATAATAGATGTAGGGCCTTTTAATATGTCGAAGAATTCACTATACTTATCGTCGTATTGTTCTAGGGCCTTTCTTAAGAGTGTGTTTTTTACAACAATTACTTGAATATCTTTTTCGAAAAACTTTCTCCTAAGATTTGAGTTATCCGCTGCATTTAAGTCAGCAATATCAGCTAAATAAAAATGATTACTATCCTTAATTTGTTCAACTAATGAATCAATTATTGTTTGTTTATCTTCTTTTTTCATCGATTACAAAGTTACTTTAATTATTCAGCATTAATTACTTTGGCATCTATTTGAATGCCTTGACTCATTGTGCTGGATAAGTATATACTTTTAATGTATGTACCTTTTGCAGCAGTTGGTTTAAGTTTGATAATAGTATTAAGAAATTCTCTAGCATTATCAACAATCTGTTTTGGTTCGAAAGAAACTTTGCCAATTGAGCAATGAATAATTCCGAATTTATCAACTTTAAAGTCGATTTTACCTTGCTTTACATCTTTAACAGCTTTACCAATTTCCATGGTAACTGTTCCACTTTTAGGATTTGGCATTAGGCCCCTTGGACCTAAGACTTTACCTAATTTTCCTATTTTACCCATTACAGATGGCATTGTGACAATCACGTCTATATCTGTCCATCCACCTTGAATTTTCTCAACATATTCATCTAAACCAACATAATCAGCACCTGCTTCTTTAGCTTCAGCTTCTTTATCAGGTGTGCAAAGAACTAATACTTTAATATCTTTGCCAGTACCATGTGGTAATGTAACAACTCCCCTTACCAATTGATTTGCTTTTCTTGGATCAACTCCAAGTCGAACATCCATATCGATTGAAGCGTCAAACTTGGTTTTAGTTATTTCTTTAACTAAGTCAGCAGCTTCAACAAGGGAATATTGTTTACCTTTTTCTAATTTTTCTAAAGCTAACTTTTGATTTTTTGTTAGTTTACCCATTTTCGTCCAGATATTAATTTTCTTTAAAAGGGTTTAGTTCCTTTAATTAGAATACCCATACTTCTAGCTGTTCCTGCTACCATATTCATTGCTGATTCAACTTTAAACGCATTTAAATCTTCCATTTTCTCTTCAGCAATTATTTTTACCTGATCCCAGGTAACAGATCCAACCTTATCTCTATTAGGTTCTGGGGAACCCTTTTTTAATTTAGCGGCTTCTAATAATTGTACAGCAACCGGAGGTGATTTTGTAATAAAATCAAACGATTTATCCGAATAAACGGTTATAACAACCGGTATAACCTTACCCGCTTTATCCTGGGTTTTTGCATTAAATTGCTTGCAAAACTCCATGATATTTACTCCTTTAGCACCTAAAGCCGGGCCAACAGGAGGGGATGGGTTAGCTGCACTTCCTCTGATTTGTAATTTGATTATTCCTTCAACTTCTTTAGCCATTTTAATAATAATTTAATTAATCAGACAAGGATAAAAGTGTTATTATTGGTTGTTACACTACTCTTTTTCAACTTGCATAAAGCTAAGTTCAAGAGGAGTTTTTCTTCCAAAAATTTTCACCATCACCTTTAATTTTTTCTTTTCCTCATTTACTTCTTCGATTATTCCTGTAAAACTGTTAAAGGGACCATCAATAACTTTTACAGATTCACCTACAAAGAATGGGATATTTATTTCTTCATCACTAACCGCAAGCTCATCAACTTTCCCTAATATCCTGTTCACTTCCAACATTCTTAAAGGAATTGGCTCATCACCTTTAGTTCCTAAAAACCCAATAACATTCGGGATGTTTTTAAGAATGTGTGGAATTTCCCCGGTCAATGTAGCTTCGATTAAAATATAACCAGGAAAAAAATTTCTCTCTTTACTAATTTTTTTCCCATTGCGAATTTGATAAACTTTTTCCGTTGGAATTAATACTTGGGATATGAATTCCTGAAGGTTTAACCGAGAAATTTCTGACTCGATATATTCCTTCACTTTTTTCTCCTTACCACCGATAGCCCTTAGGACATACCATTTTTTTCCAACCTCGCTCATATAAAAAGTATTAATAAAACAGTTTATAAATTGCGCTCATCACTTTATCAAAACTGAAATCCATCACAAAAATAACTAGTGCAAAAAGAAGGGAAGCAATCATTACAACTATTGCACTATTTTGTAACTCAGCCCATGAGGGCCAAGAAACTTTATTTTTCATTTCGTTGTAAACTTCTTGAATATAATTTTTTAATTTCATGATTTTTCAGCTTTTGGCACGGGAGGAGCGACTCGAACGCCCGACACCTGGTTTTGGAGACCAGTGCTCTACCAACTGAGCTACACCCGTATAAAATAGAGGATTCGCTAAGTAAAATTAATACTTACCGAACCCTTTTAATTAAATATTAATTTATTACTCTGTAATTTCAATTACCTGTCCAGCTCCAACTGTTCTGCCACCTTCTCTAATTGCAAATCGTAATCCTTTATTAATAGCCACAGGGTATATTAAATCTACATCAATAGTAACATTATCACCTGGCATTACCATTTCTGTTCCATCTGGCAATTTAATTGAACCAGTTACATCTAAAGTTCTTAAATAGAACTGAGGTCTGTAATTGTTATGGAATGGGGTATGTCGACCACCTTCTTCTTTTTTCAATACATAAACTTCAGCTTTGAACTTAGTATGAGGTGTAATTGAGCCTGGTTTAGCAAGAACCATTCCTCTTTTTATTTCTTTTTTATCAACACCTCTTAATAATAAACCAACATTATCACCAGCTTCACCAGTATCAAGAATTTTTCTAAACATTTCAACACCTGTACAAACAGTTTTTCTTTTGTTTGCTCCTAATCCAATCATTTCTAATTCTTCACCTGTATTTACAACACCAGTTTCAATTCTACCAGTAGCAACAGTACCACGACCGGTTATTGAGAAAACGTCTTCAACTGGCATTAAAAATGGTTT
>CAZBZX010000405.1:0-4121 GCA_964496465.1 uncultured Bacteroidales bacterium | reverse complement strand
TCTTGAAATTCTTTTAAATAGTTATCCATCTCAGGTCCAAAAAACATGGTAAGGTAAAAGTCGGTCCCATACATAATTTTCTTCTTTTCTGCCTGAGTAAGTTTATCAAAAAAAACAAATTTAAATGTGTTTAAATTCTCTTTTATAGAATATCCACCGTTTATTTCTTCTCCTTCAGAAAAACATGATATATCAGTATGTACATTTGGAAATTTCGGATCACGAATAATTTCAAAAATTGCTTTTGTCCAGTTATTAATAAAGCCTTCATAATACAATGCATTCCAAAGAATTTTTCTTTCGTCAGGAGTTAAATTTTCTTTGATTTCACATATAAAAAGTCGTTTTCGGAAACACTTCACTATTATTGTTTTTTGTTCTTTGTCAGCATTCTTTAATAATTTTCTGTAGCTAAACTTACTGATATGATTAAATGGTAATTTATAAGTAATATATTCCATTATTTGACCACTTCCACCAAAATGTGCCAGGTTTAATTTTAGGTTAGGGAATCGGTTTAGTACTATTTTCCATAATTTTGGATGGTTTAAAACATCGGCACGTTCTTTTATCGCTTTGGAAATATGTATTGAGAAGAATTTATAATGAAATTTATATACCTTATTTTTATACTTTTTCATTTTCCCGTTAACATGGATATATCCATTAATTTTAAGCTTATTGGACATGCAGGAAAACCCACTATTTGAATTATGCACTGTAATAGGAATGTTATTATCTTCGCAAAATTTATAAATTCCCTCATAATTATCTTCAGTTCCAAATAAAACAGGGTCAGTTGGCGAAAATCCAGCAGGAGCATATAGTTTTATTCCATGAAATTTTGCGCCATCTGATTTAATTTTTTCTTTAACTTTTTCAAGTAAATTAACATCCCCAATATACCAACGACGTGGATCAACACCAAAAAATGGTTTAACATTATCATACTTTATTGTTAAGTTTTCCAGCTCAGCAATCTGTTGTGTGTAATTTGTATCATTTATCGGATCTTGTTTCAATTCCATAATTTCTTTTAAAGGTCCTTTTTTATTTTCCCTTAAAGATTTTAACTTATTAATTAAATCCTTATTAATACCTTCTTTTTTTTCTAAAAGCTTTGTAAGTTTTTCAATCAGTTCTAAAAATAACTCTTTACGAATATTATAGGGTAAGTCGATTTTAGCATCATTATCATCAACATAAGTTAAATCGAACATTAATGGAGTAACAATAAATTTATTCTCATAAACATTGTTTAAGGCTTCAAATAATTGTTCGCTTGATTTATTATGAACATAAGTTAAGGTTTTATCAATATGATCGAGAGTAAATTTAATATCTTCATTTTTAATCTTCCCTTCAACTTTTTCTAATAACTCTACGATTGGCATTATAACACTAACAATTCGTTTTATTAACACATTTTCATTAAAAAAGTGGCAATGGATATCGTAATTAGTTTTCATGATTACTTGATACTAATATTTAATTATTTTTTGAATACCTGAATAACTATTTGTAGTAATTTGAATAAAATATAGTCCCTGTTCCAAATTATCAGCGCTTTCGTGAATATAATATTGACCTTTAATTTGAGGTTTAAATATTATGGTTTTGCTTTTTACACCAGCTAAATTATATATGCAAATTTCGACTATTCCGTCATTTTCTAACTGATAAAAAATATTTATTTCATTATTTACTGGATTTGGGTATATAGAAAAATAGGTATTATGCATTATTGAGGAATTATCTATTATGGTAAATTCCTGTAAACTAAATTTAATCCAATTTAAATTGAATCCACCTTCTTTAAATTTTAAATAAAGACTATGGATTCCGCTTATGTTATCAATTTGGCATCCAGCAATATTCCAATTTTCCCAACCACCTGTGCTTTCATAATTGCAACTTACAATTTTCTCATTATTTGGTGAATCAATGTAGATTTCAATTTCTCCACTATTATTAAAACTGGAATAATATGCTTCAAAATAATTCAAACCTAGTCCAAAATCTACATTTTCAAACATTAACCAATCATTATTGTCAATCATTCCGGCATAGCTTTCGTCTGCTAAATAACTTACAACACCATTGGGCTGTTCACCACCTTGTAAGTCAAACATTTCTGCCTCTATTTGATCTTCCGCATTCCAAATTCTTCCATTTTGATTTGCTTTATAGGGCCAATTTCCAAAATCAGGATCCCAACTAATATTGTAATCTTCAATTATATCTTTATAATATGCATCATTTTTTAATTCATTTGGATTCATAAAAAGTAAATACGAAATATCATGCTTTTCATGAATTTCAATTTGTCTGAAATTTAAAGTCGATTCCCAATTATCTATCATTATCATTGGCATTTCGGTTGACATAATAGGATAACCTGTACTCTTGAGAAATGTTATGGCACTATCAACATCATCAGGGGACATAATATAAGAATGAAATCCAATTGAGGCATTTGACCAGTCAATATCTTCACCTAATGCATTAATATCAGTCATAACGCCTTCCCAATTAACTAAATTTGCATAACCAAAAAACATCACATGAGTTTCAGGAGCATTCTCTTTAATTATTTTATAGGCATTCTTTTCCATTTTAATAACTTCTTCAGAATATGGAATACCAAAATATGGTTCATTTTTAATTTCATAAATTACATGCTTTTCATCTTTATATCTAGGTGCATAAAACTCCCAGAAATCTAATGTAAAATCACCATCAAAATCTATTGAAGTACAATTACCCACTGTAATTATTAAATAAATAGAATCCTCTTTTGTCCATTTTACAATGCTGTCAACCATATTAACACGCTCACCTGGTGATTGAAAGGCAGCACATTCAGCATAAAGATGAAGAGCATTTAGTCCGTAATTTTTTATACTGGTAATATCTTCACGATTTGGTAAAATATTATTCCAGTCTGTTGACACATAAGCACCTCTCAATAATGTTCCTTTATCAGTAACAATTGTTCCATTTGATAAGCTAACTCTATCTAATGTTTCTTGAGAGTAAATCTTTAAAAATATATTTATGAATAAACTTATACTTGATAATTTAATTAAAACCTTCACTATTTTATATTATTATTATAAAACAAATATAACAATCTGATTTAAATACAAACTAAAATTATAAAATACACTAAAATCAATTAAATTTTCTGATTAAATTTAAGAATGAATAAAAAGCAAATTATATTCTTTACTCTGACTATATTCCTTTGTCATCCTTTTTATAACTTAAATTCTCAGCACATAAGCCAGGATGTGAGGGGAATTGTGTTTGATTTAATTACTGAAAATCCATTACCTGGGGCTACCGTCTTGATTAAAAAAGATACTATTACTAAATATGCTGGAATTTCGGATGAAAATGGAAATTTCCGATTTACTAATATTCCTGTCGGACGATACAATTTGGAAGCAAGTTTTATAGGATACGAACCCCAACTGATTCCTGAAATTATGATAACCTCCTCAAAACCAGTAATTTTAGATATCGGATTAAATGAATTACACACAAAAATTGACGAAGTTGTTATGAAAGCTCAAGTTCGCAAAGATATACCTTTAAATCCGTTAGCTACTTTAAGTGCCAGAACATTTACTGTAGAAGAAACTAGAAGGTATGCCGGCGGATTTGATGATCCAGGAAGGATGGCAGCTTCATTTGCAGGTGTTGCTGGTGGTAATCCAAATGATAATTCATTATCGATAAGAGGAAATGCTCCAAAATATGTGTTATGGAGAATTGAAGGGGTAGAAGTGCATAATCCAAATCATTTTGCAACAATGCTTGTTGAAGGTGGAGGAATAGTTTCTTTGCTTAGTTCTCAAATGTTAAATAATTCTGACTTTTTTACTGGAGCATTTCCGGCTGAATATGGAAACGCATTATCGGGTGTATTTGATATAAATTTAAGAACGGGAAATAATGAAACCCGTGAATGGGGTTTTCAGGCTGGAACATTAGGACTCGACTTTTTTGGTGAAGGGCCTTTTATTAAAGGTAAAAAATCTTCCTTTCTTTTTAATTACAGGCATGCTACAACAGCAATAATGAAAGACTTAATTCCTGAAGGACAATTACCTATT
>CAZBZX010000404.1:0-4132 GCA_964496465.1 uncultured Bacteroidales bacterium | reverse complement strand
TGTTTTCCCGACCTGCTTGTCAGACCGTAGTTGGTTTATATTTTTTAGTTTACTTATCATACAGATACTGCGCCCCGCCTTGTTTTTACACGATGTTAGGTGCTGTAGGCAAAAGCAGGGTTGGCAAAACAATAAGACGTGGGACGGATTGGGCAGCTTTTTGGGTAAACAGGGTTGCATTGAGTTTTGTGTGAGTTTGCCCAAAGTGCTGCACAATGAAGGGATGGTGAATGTTTGAATAGAGTTGATACTTGTCTTCATTTAATAATCATTATTAATTTTCCGTATCTGCCGAAATCTTTTCCGTCTCTGCCTAATCACCTCCCGCATGTGCCGAATCACCTACCGCATGCGCTGAATTCTTTTCCGCCTCTACCGAACTCTTCTCCGCATGTAAAGAATTTATTACTACCAGCACAGAATGCTTTTCCGCCTCTGCCGAATCACCATCCGCATGCGCCGAATTCTTTTCCGCATTTGGAGATTGACCTTCGAAGTGTGCCGTTAATCCTTCTTTTTTGCTGAACTGTCTTCGAACTATCAAAATTTACCTTCGATATTTGCCTAATTATCTTCTAACAACGGAGACCTAATTTCAATTTGTACATGATTAGCTTCTAACTTTTCACTTTGAATCGTATTATCATACAAATAGTCTAATATAATTTTACTAAAGTATCTGAATATCCGGCAAATATACCAATCCCATCTTTAATGTTTGAATATAAAGGGATGGGTTCACGATATGCATCTTCCTTAGATAAATTGTATTTATTTACACTAGTCCAGTACTTATAATAATCTTCATTTACTGAGTACAGGCTAAATGAAATACTATCAGCATAATCACTGAATACAGAAAATTGAATACCATACTTTTTACCCTGAATAAATTTATCGGAAAATAAATACTCAGGATATTCATATTCCATAATTAAATCATCCAATGTGAATCCATCATAATTATAAGTAACTCTATTGTTAATGACTTCTAACATATAATAATTTTTAG
Source organism: uncultured Bacteroidales bacterium (assembly GCA_964496465.1). GTDB lineage: Bacteria > Bacteroidota > Bacteroidia > Bacteroidales > CAYFUP01 > CAZBZX01. The sequence continues at coordinate 3,120 of CAZBZX010000404.1, read as the reverse complement.
TTACAGGAGGATCTTGAAAATTAATAGTAAACATAGTACTTAAAACAGTAGTATCGTTTTTTTTATAACCAATAAATGTAAATGAATCAATAATTTGTTGATATAATACAACGTCTTTATAAAAAGTAAATGTGTCTACAGAAATAACAGGAACTTTAAAAGGTAAAACTGTTTCTGCACTTATCCTTTTATAATCATTGTGCGTTACTTCTATTGAATAAGTATTACCTTCTTTAGCTTTTTTATGCGATACATAATAAACTTTATCATAAGGATAATCAGCCCAACCTTGTATTATATATTTTTTTGGTTCTAAATAACAAAAAAAGGAACCATTTTCAAAAACCTTTATTATAGCTGCGGTATCAGTAATTAGATAGGGATTTACACCAGTAAAATTATAACTTCTGGGCAAATTTTTTGTTAATATAACACAAATACTATCTTCGCATACATAACCTGACATACATAGCTGGGATTCTACATTTTGAATTTGATTTTCAGTAATGATATCTTCTTTAGAACATGAACAGAATATAATAAATAATATAAAAAAACATATTTTTTTCATTGTTGAATAATTAGAATTTTACAGAACAACTAATATAAGGTAAGATTGGGAACAGGTACTCAATAAAAATACGTTCGTTTGAATCTATTAATAAATATGGATTATATCGATTGTAAACATTATAAACGCCAATATCTATTGCGTATTTAAATCTCTTTATACTTTTTTTATAATTAAGGCTAACATCTAACCTGTGATAAGATGGCATTCTGTAATTGTTAACAGAGTTAATATATTTAAAGTAACCACCTCTATTATTAAGTTCATTATAGATATATGAGTTTGCTATAGTAGCATAATGACCTGTATAATATATCCAATCTGCTCCAATTGAATATCTTTCATTAAATTTATGCATAATTGCTATTGAGAAGTTATTTCTGCGATCATAAGTAAAAGGAAATTCTTTACCAAAGTTTATATTTTCAAACTTCCTAATTGATTTTGAATAGGTATATGATATCCATCCTGTTGTCCTGCCAATTTCTTTATTAATTGAAAACTCTACTCCTTTTGATTTTCCGATACCCTTTTCAATCATTTTTTGCCAGTCACTATTTTCGAGCAAATAACTTGAACCTTCTTTATAAGCAATAAGGTTATACATATTTTTATAAAATACTTCAACAGTTGTTGTTAATAAATTATTATAAGAATGTTCAATTCCAAATACAAATTGTTCGGAATACGCAGGTTTAACATCATTTGTAGAAGGAACCCATAAATCTGCTGGACCGCCTAATGAATTATTTGTTAACTGATGTAAATTTTGAACCATACGAGAATAAGAACCTTTTAAAGCCATATTTCTCATGAATTGATAATTGCATGAAATACGAGGGTGAAGGAATTTATATAACTTATTATCTGTAAAGTAACCTTCAAAATGAAGACCTATATTAAAAGAGATTTTATTAAAAGGTTTGAATGAATCTTCAATATATGCAATTCCATTTTGTGTTTTCTTATTAAAATTATAATTCGTATCAATATTATAATCGGAGTTAGTTGAAGATTGATGAAATGAATTAACGCCCGGTTGTACAAATTGTGAAACATATTGAGCACCAAATTTTAAATTATTATTTAATATATTATAATCAAAATCAATTTTTGCAGAATTATCTAGTATACCTGAATAATACTTTATTGAATTAAATAAGTTAGAACCTGCATTTGATGAATCATTATTATAAATTTCATTTTGTGTATAATAATTATATTTTGAACGATAAAGAGTTAAATTCATGAATAAATTACTGGAAAATAAATAATTCCATCGAATCGAAGACGTTAGATTCCCCCATTTTTTAATATTTAAATAATTATGTAACTTATTCTCTTCTGTAAAATTATCTTCACCTTGATAAAAACTGAAAAATAACCGGCTTCTATCTGAAAATTTATGATTTATTTTAGCGCTTAAATCATAAAAATTATAAAATGGTAATTCTATATCTCTTTTTGTTTTATCCATACCATTAAATGAGGTAAGTATATAAAATAATTTTCGTGGAAATATATCCATCATTGACCTCCGACCGGTAATTAAAAATGATGATTTACCTTTTTTTATGGGACCTTCAATTAAAAATTTTGAAGATACCATTCCTAAATTTATTCCACCGGAATATTTTTGGTTGTTACCTTCTTTCATTTGAATATCAAGTATACTTGATAACCTCCCACCATAACGAGCTGGCATATCGCCTTTGTATAACTTAGCATTGTTAATAGCATCCGTATTAAATACTGAAAAAAAACCAAATAAGTGGTAGGCATTGTATATTGGTACGCCATCAATAAGCAAAAGATTTTGATCACTGTTACCGCCCCTTACAAAATATCCGGATGAATTTTCAACACCGGAAGAAACTCCTGGTAGTAAAAGAATAGTCCTGGTTAAATCAGATTCACCCATAATTACAGGTAAAGAATTAACCGTTTTTGCTGATATAATTTCCAAACTAGTTTGTGGTGACTGCAAACGGTTACTATTACTGTTGCTTATAACAACCTCCTCTATAGTATTATTTGTATTTAATAATACATTTACAATTGTATCAGATTTATTATAAAATCCAATTATTTTTGAAGAGTAACCAACATATGAGAATGTTAAAGAATTATTTTGTAATGGGATATTAATACAAAAATATCCAAAACTATTTGTTACAGTACCATTCTTTGTGTCGTTATTAAAAATATTAACACCAATAAGAGATTCATTGCTTGAAGAATCTACTACATACCCAGATATTCTTATGAAATTTTGTGCATTTACATACCATACTAAAAGTGTAATTTTAATTACAATTAATAATAGATGCTTCATAAAAAAAAATATTTATTTAATTATTGAAAATCAATGTTGATAAGTGAAATAAAAGTAAGTGTTTGGCAGCTCAGGGATGTCTGTAGGGATGGGCTGCCAAACTTTTGCTTTTGTGTGATGGTATATTTTATCATTTTAAGAGCGCTGGACGTTGGTGCCTATTGCGCCTAACGGTCCCGGTGTATGTGTCAGTTTGCGACTTTCCAGTGCAATT
>CAZBZX010000403.1:0-4134 GCA_964496465.1 uncultured Bacteroidales bacterium | reverse complement strand
CCAGTTTAATTAACGATGCTGATGCCAGTCCAACAAACGAGTTACAAGATATCTCAATCAGTGGAAATGAACTTTCAATTAGTGATGGTAGCACCATTATTCTTCCCGATAATGTGGATGATGCGGATGCTGATCCTGCAAATGAAATTCAAGCTATTTCTTATGATGAAAATACTCACATCCTTACTTTAGAAGATGGAGGAACTGTTGATCTTACCAGTTTAATTAACGATGCTGATGCCAGTCCAACAAACGAGTTACAAGATATCTCGATTAATGGAAATGAACTTTCAATTAGTGATGGTAGTACTATTATTCTTCCAGATAATGTGGATGATGCGGATGCTGATCCGGATAATGAATTAATTGATGAAGTTTTATTAGTTGGTAATAATCTTATTATTACTGAAGCAAGTGGTATAAAAATGATCGATCTCTCTGCTCTCATTAATGATGCTGATGCTGATCCGGTTAACGAAATACAAGATATATCAATTACAGGCAACGAACTCTCAATTAGTAATGGAAGCACAATAACTATACCAGATGCAGTGAATGATGCGGACGCTGATCCAACAAATGAGCTTATAAATAACTTAACCCTTGTTGGTAATGAACTTCAAATTACTGACGCTGGTGGAATAAAATCTGTTGATTTAAGTCAATATAATAATTCTGGTACCGATGATCAAAATATATCTTATGATCCAATAACTCATATATTAACTTTAGAGGATGGTGGTAATGTTGATTTATCTGTTCTCATTAATGACGCCGATTCAGATCCTGATAATGAGATCCAAGATATTTCTATAAATGGAAATGAACTTTCTATAAGTAGCGGAAGCACAATAACTCTTCCAGACGCTGTAAATGATGCCGATGCTGATCCTAATAATGAAATACAAGATATTTTTCTAAGCAATAATGAATTAACGATTTCAGGCGGAAGTACCGTAATTTTGACTGATGAAGTAAACGATGCTGATGCAGATCCTACGAATGAAATTCAGGATATTTCATTATCCGGTAGTGAACTTTCAATAAGTGGAGGAAGCACAATAACTCTTCCCGGAGCCATTGATGATGATGATGCGGATCCAACTAATGAAATTCAGGATTTACAATTATTTGGAAGTACCCTCAAAATATCAAATAATCCATCCGCTTCAGAAATTGATCTTTCCCCTTATATGGGAATAAACACCGATAATCAGGATTTAAGCAGTTCTAAAATTGGAAATAATGTTTTTGTGGATATAACAAATGGAAACAGCACATTTTTTAATGTTGATGATGCAGATGCGGATGCTTCAAACGAGTTACTAGCGTCTGTTTCATTGGATGGCACTGACCTTAGAATACAGGATGCAGGTGGTACAAGAATTGTTGATTTAGGCAGCCTTGTAAATCAAGGTTCTGACGATCAACAAATATCATACAATCCGTCTACTAAAACGCTAATATTAGAAGATGGCGGCACAGTTGACCTTTCAGGATTAAGCAGTGATGCAGATGCAGATCCCACAAATGAATTAATTTATAATGCCATTTTAGACGGTAATGAGCTACGCATTCAAGATGCAGGAGGAACAAAAATTGTTGATTTAAGCAGTCTGCTTATTGAAAATACTGATGATCAGCAACTTTCATATAATGCAGTGGATAAAACACTTTCTCTTGAAAGCGGAGGAACGGTCGATTTATCAAGTTTAAGCATTGATGACGATGCAAATTCAACCAACGAATTAATTCAAAGCTTTGTGCTTGAGGGAACTCAAATTTTAATACAAGATGCCGGTGGAACAAAAATTATAAATTTAAATGAAATAATAAATGACGATATTGATAACCAGCAATTATCATATAATCCTGCAAATAATTCACTTACATTAGATAATGGTGGTGTAGTTGATTTATCGGATTTAATTGATGATGATGATAATGATGCTACAAACGAATTAGTACAAATATTTACATTAGACGGAACTGAGCTGCAAATTCAAGATGCAGGAGGAACAAAAATTGTTGATTTAAGTGTACTTATTAATGAAGATATTGACAATCAGCAATTATCGTATAACCCGCTCACAAAAGAACTACAACTGGAAAATGGCGGTATAGTAAATCTTGCAGGGCTAAGCATAGATGCCGATGCAGACCCTAATAATGAAATCCAGACAATTTCAAAAACCAATAATATTGTTAGTCTATCTAAAAGTGGAGGTTCATTTGTTGATGAGTTTGAAGATGCAGATGCAGATCCTGAGAATGAAATTCAGGATTTAGAACTTATTGCTTCAACTTTAAAAATAACAAACAATGCCTCTGCCACCGAAATTGACCTTTCGCCTTATATGGGTGTAAATACTGATAATCAGAATTTAAGCAATTCGGTTGATGAGGATGAAGTTACCATAGAAATAACTGGCGGACAAAGCACTACATTTAATATATCAGATAGTGATAGTGATCCTTCAAATGAAATTCAGGATTTAGCTCTTGTTGCGTCAATCTTAAAAATAACTAATAATGCTTCCGCAACTGAAATTGATTTGTCTCCATACATGGGTGTAAATACCGACAACCAGGAAATAATTGCTACCAAAACTAATAGTGATGTTGAATTAGCAATTACCGGAGGTAACATTACAAATTTCAATATTGAAGATGGCGATTCTGATCCAGCAAACGAAATTCAGGATATTTCAATTGATGGACATGATCTTAGTATTTCAAATGGTAGCACAATAACCCTTCCTGATGCCATTAATGATGCAGATGCAGATCCAAGTAATGAGCTTATTTATAATGCTTTGTTAAGTGGTAATAATTTAATTATTCAAGATGCAGGTGGATTAAAAATTGTGGATTTAAGCACTTTAAATCTTACAAGTCAGGATAATCAACAGTTATCATATAACGCATCAGTAAAAGAATTAAGTTTAGAAAATGGAGGAAAAGTTGATCTTTCCGGATTAAGTATTGACGATGACGCAGACCCAGCTAATGAGCTTATTCATAGTGTAAATTTAATTGATAACTCCCTTGAAATAAATGATGCTGGCGGCACAAAAACTGTTGATTTAAGCACCTTAGATATTGCCAGTGCCGATGATCAACAATTATCATTTAATGCTACAAATAAAGAATTAAGCCTTGAAAATGGAGGCACGGTTAATCTATCAGGATTAAGCATTGATGATGATGCAGATCCAAATAACGAACTTGTTCATAGTATTAATTTAAATGGCAATAAGCTGGAAATTCATGATGCAGGAGGTGTAAAAATTGTTGATTTAAGCGATTTAAGTTTAGAAAGTGTTGATGATCAACAATTATCCTATGATCCTTTAAGTAAAATACTAACTCTTGAAGATGGTGGCATGGTAAATCTTTCAAGTTTAATAAACGATGCAGATGCAGATGCTAGTAATGAATTGATATATTCCGTTAATCTTGACGGCAATGATTTAGAAATTACAGATGCAAGCGGAACAAAAGTGGTAGATTTAAGCACACTGCAATTACCAAATATAGATGATCAACAACTAGCATACGATGCTATAAACAAACTACTTACTCTTGAAGATGGAGGTACAGTTAACCTGTCAAGTTTAAGCAACGATGCGGATGCTGATCCAACTAATGAGCTAATTAGCTCTATATCCTTAAATGGGTACAACTTAGAAATTGAGGATGCAGGAGGTACTACGTCAATTGATTTAAGCATATTTAATAATTCAGGAACTGATAATCAGTCAATATCATACGATCCGGCTACTCATTTTCTTACCTTAGAAGATGGAGGAACAATTGATCTTTCAAGTTTAATTGATGATGCAGACGCTGATCCAACAAATGAGTTACAAACGCTTTCAATTACAGGAAATCAATTATCTATTAGTAATGGAAATTTAGTTCCCATCCCTGATAATGTAAATGATGCTGACGCTGATCCAAGTAACGAAATACAATCACTGGAAATTATTGGAAATCAATTATCTATTAGCGACGGAAATTCAGTTACCATTCCTGATAATGTGGACGATGCAGATGCCGATCCAACTAATGAAATACAAGACATTTCTATTGAAGGTAATGAATTAACCATTTCTGATGGTAGCACAATTA
>CAZBZX010000402.1:0-4147 GCA_964496465.1 uncultured Bacteroidales bacterium | reverse complement strand
GCGAAGATAATAAATACCAATGGTTTGATGGCTCGGTGAGCGTAACTGGAAAAAACAATTTTCCACAATTCTATATTGAATCATTAACTTCTGAAGATGCAGGAAGATATCAATGTTCTATAACAAATAATATTTTGCCTTCATTAACCATAAAATCTCAAATAATTGTTGTTGATATTACAACTTCAATTAATGATAGAAATTTAGACGATATTAGCATATATTCATATAATAACGAAATAGTTATTGAAATAAACAATCAAAATATGTTGGCTAGTCAGGTTGAAATATATGATGTTTTTGGCAAAAGATTATATACTAGTATGCATGCTGAAAAAATAATACACATGAATGTTAATTATCCTTCAGGCACCTATTTAATACGAGTTAAAACAAACGATGAAATTATTACGAGAAAAGTTATGATAATACAATGATAAAGCAATATAAATGCAATATGTAGTCTATTTTTATTCTGTTATTAAAACAAGAAAAATACTTCAGTTGAATTATCTGTGCATGAAGCGTTATCAAATGCCAATAGAAAGAAAATAGAACCAAATGTAGAATTTATCTTTAAATAAGACAGTATTAACTACTAAAAAATAAATAATATTTTAAAAAGAAAAATAAATAATATTCATAACAAAAATTATTCTTTGCTTAATAAAGTTACTTTCGAGCGGCTTTTCAATCTCATTCGGTTCAAATAAAGAACTGTTTAAATAGGGGATGTTGCCATTTTTTTTTTTACTATCTCACTTCTGTCAGTTTCTTTTATGGCTAATACCTGGAAAAATAATTTGTTTAATGTATCATAATTGGGGATCTGATCAGTATTTGAAAATTTGTAATTTGTATCTCCTTTACGGTATTTTATCAATTGTCCTTCCATGAGCTTCATAAATAGAATACGGTTTATCCAAGTAATTACTAATTCAAGGGCAACATTGTAAAGTTGTTCGTCTTTTGTTACACCAAAATTAGATGCATTTACCTGCGATAATCATTTTTCATAATCAAGTATGGTTATGGTATATTCAAAGAGTGATCCCGTGTTTCTTTCTATTTCTGTTTTTCGTCCTATAAGCTTTTTACTTCCTTCTTTGGTTTCGCTTAATTTAATGAGGTTAGCCTTGAATTTATCGATTTCAGGCCTAGGTGATTTAACTTTAAGAAAAGCCTTATTATGGTCTTTCCTGGGCTTAACAAGGGCTAATTTCAAGGTTTGCCTTTTTATACATTATTCAAATAATTTCTCCTGGTATTATAATCCAGTAAATAAGCTCTTTTCGTTTTTTCATTTAAATATGATCGGTGGATTAAATCTTCAACTTGTGGTTGTTTTTCAGTGAATGGAAATAACAATTTATCAATTCTTATTTCCTGTAAATTCATACGTCTGGCTAATTCAATGAAATCTTCTTTTCCCGGATGATTGTATTTATTGTAAGCATTAGATTTATGATCATCTTTAAATAGTCCATCATCTAATGCAAAATCTGAATCATCAACATGAATTTTAGTATTTATTAAATCATACGCCGGGCTTAATAGATAATCTCCGCTTGGTGATTCCAGCAAAGAAAAATTTTTTAAATGAGAATCTCCATTTGAGAACAAATAATTAAAAACAATTAGTGCAAAAAGCTTTTCTGCTTCTACCAAATATGCAGAGACATATTTTTTTAATAGCTCTGCAAGTTTTTCATAACTATAATCGTATTTGAAATTCGGACCAGCATTTTCTTCCGTTTTTCCAGCTAAGGATGCAAAATCTTCCTTTCCCCATTTACTTCCATTTCCTTTTACATCAAATCTTTTGGTAATATACGCTGGTGTACCATCTTTAAAGAAGATTAATGCATTTTCGGCTGTATGTATACTGTAAACCTGTTGTGCAATCTGCATGGTTAAATGTTCATTGGCTGGTACCTGATTAATTTTATCTAAGTCTCTCGGTATAGGTTTTAAAATATAATCTCCCTGTTCACCTTCTTTCGTTAATCGTAATTTGTTTTTATCTAATATTACCGACATTTTTTCCTGTACACCGGAGATCGATATTCGTTTTCGATTATCTATAAATTTATTATCATCTTCTTCATTTGAATTTGGTGGATTATATGGTAAAATATGGCTAACTTTCTTACCATTAAAAACTCTTCTTAAACAGGTACGACTATAAGTATCGTATCCTTCAGTTAAAGTCCCGGGACAGTATTTTATTTCAGGCCAATTCATTATCACTTACAGGTTTTAATGTTATTGCTCCTATTGTATCATATTTTGCTGTTTCCAGCAATAATCCAAAATAATCGGTTTCATCAATTTTTAATTGTCGACTTTGTAATTTGCGGTTAACTCCTTCCGAAAGCATATTGAAAAAAAATGGAAATAAATGATCTGACTTATATTCCTGTTGGTTTTTTGATAAAGTCAGACTAATAGCGGGAAATGAATCATTAAAAAAATAAGGATCACTATACCGGAATATATAACTTGTTTTGTTCAACTGAATTAATTCCCCTGCCAGATTTCCATTTCTATACACTTCCGCTTTACGCATATATTATAAATTAGCTTTTTTTACATCTATTTTTATTTCCATTCCAAGAACATCAGCTATTTTATTTAGCAAATCTATTGTTGGATTTGCTTGCCCTCTTTCAATTTTATACAAGGTGTTGATATGGACTCCTGCCATTTCTGCAAGATGGGGTTGCGTTATACGTAGTGTGTTTCTGCGTTCTTTTATACTTTTTCCTATATTTAATAGTGACATTATAATATGATTTTGTTGTAAAAATACTATTTAAAAAGATAATATGCAATAAAAATCACAATATATTATGAAAATGATGTTTTAACATGGATTTAACGCTATAAAAAAATAAAAATCACATTATAATGTGTGAATAGTGTTTTTAAATATAGCATGGAAATTGGTAACAAACGTGAAGAAGTGTAAAAGAAATAAAATGAAGTTAGAGAAAATGCAAAAAACACAATATGTTTTACCCGAGTGAAAACAAAAAACCTCACATTTCTGCAAGGTCTGTTTTAATGGTGTGGGGACTGCTGGATTCGAACCAGCGACCCCCTGCTTGTAAGGCAGGTGCTCTGAACCAGCTGAGCTAAGCCCCCTTTTGCGGCTGCAAATATAGATGATCTTGGCGAAATCGCAAAAGAAAGAATTGCTTTTTTTGTATATTTCAGATTCCTTTCACCAACACAGCTTATTATGTCCAGTGTCAGACTGATTACCAGGAGTATAGAGTTCTTAACGGGAATTGTGATCATGTTCCTTTTAGCCTTTTCCTGCAATAACCGGGACAAAGAAAACGAGGAGGAGCCCCATGTGAATGTGGTGATCGATTCCACCTACTATGCAATGAATCCGATGGACCTGGAATTCGACAGCCTGGAGCAGATTATGATCGATTCGGGGCTGGCAGATCTGATTGATTCTTACAGGAATATCAGGGCGTTTGACCTGCCGAATTCAGTTCCGCCGGCTATCCAGTTCAATCCCCTGCCCTACGGATTCACGGTCCCGGAGCCGGATACGGGGAACATATGGGAGATCCCCGAAAATGTTTCGAAACCTTCGTTGGAGGAGGACCTGGCATTTATGTCCATACCCGAACTGGCCTCCCTGATCCGGTCAGGAGAGATATCCTGCCTCGCCCTTACCGAATTCTATCTCAGCAGGTTAAAGAAATATGATCCTCAACTGCACTGTGTGGTGTCACTTACAGAGGAGTATGCCATTGAAAGGGCAATGAAAATGGATGCGGAACTGGCTGAAGGAAAGGACCGGGGTATCCTCCACGGGATACCGTATGGTGCCAAAGACCTTTTCTCATTTCCGGGTTATCCGACCACATGGGGAGCGGGTGCATTTAAGGACCAGGTGATCGAAGAGAAAGCAGGAGTTATTAAGAAACTGGAAGAGGCCGGTGCAATACTCGTGGCCAAAACCACCCTTGGGGCCCTTGCCATGGGGGACGTCTGGTTCGCGGATACAACCCGTAATCCCTGGAACCTGGAGGAGGGATCAAGCGGTTCCTCTGCCGGGTCTGCTTCGGCCACGGCAGCCGGACTGGTGCCTTTTGCCATCGGGACTGAAACCTGGGGATCCATT
>CAZBZX010000401.1:0-4173 GCA_964496465.1 uncultured Bacteroidales bacterium | reverse complement strand
ATGAGCCTGTTCTGGAGTCAATGGGAAGGTGATTTTTATAATTATGATTGTATTAAATGGCTCCGTAATGATTGGAAGTGTACTATAATAAGAGCCTCCATGGCTGTTGATGCTGGAGGATATCTTACCAATCCAGCTGGTGAGATGGCCAAAGTTAAAACAGTTATAGACGCTGCCATTGAGTTGGGGATCTATGTTATTATAGATTGGCATTCACATACAGCAGAAAACAACCTGGATGAAGCAGTTGATTTTTTTAAAGAAATTGCCACTATGTATGGCGACAAGCCAAATATAATATATGAAATATATAATGAACCTTTACAAGTATCCTGGAAAGATGTAGTTAAACCTTATGCTGATTCAGTAGTTTCTGCTATTCGTACTATCGATCCTGATAATATTATTGTTGTTGGAAATCCAACCTGGTCGCAGGACGTTGATGTTGCAGCTATAAATCCAATTGATGATGAAAATGTTGCTTATTCATTACATTTTTATGCTGCAACTTATAAATCATCGTTACGATCTAAAGCAACAAGTGCTATGAATAAAGGTGTTGCCATATTTGTCACTGAATATGGAACTTGCGAAAGCAATGGTTCCGGAGATATTGATTATGATGAAACCCAACGTTGGTACGATTATATGGATAAAAACATGATCAGCTGGTGTAATTGGTCAGTTGCGGATAAAGTGGAAACTTCTGCCGCACTTATTCCAGGAGCAAGCGTTTCTGGTGGTTGGGATACAACTGAAATATCTGAATCTGGAAAATTAGTAAGAAATGAAATAATTAAATGGTATAAGCAAGGATATAAACCCGTTTTTAAAGAGGAAGAAGAACCTGTTGACTCAGCAGATGCTATTTATAATAATGAATATAATGATAACATATTTAACTTATTCCCTAACCCGATCACTGGTAGTGACTTAATTATTGAATTGAATTTAACTCAAGAACAATTTGTTACTATTGATATTTATTCTTTAAATGGTCAGTTTATTGATAATTTGTTAAATAATAATTTATTACCCGGTAAACAAACAATAAACTATCATTTATCAAATATCCATAATGGAATATATTTATTTAAACTAAATAGCAGTGAATTAAATGTAGTCAAAAGAATAAGTATAATTCAATAAATTCTTTAAATTAGTATAATAAATTTCGATTTTCATCGACAGTATTATTATTTATTATTGTTTGTTTCCTTTTACTTTGTACATTCAACATAATGAAGCAACCGTTATTTATCATAATTTTATATTTTTTCACAAATTTATATATTTTTTGTCAATGTCCTGGTTACGAAAAATTAACACCTGGTAGTCAAACTCAGATAGGTCCGTTTCCGAATGAGACATTAGTTTTAAATTATAAATTAGAAAGAAAAACTGTATGTTGTGACATATCAAAAATTCAATATTATGCAGACAATATTCTCAAATCAGTTGAAAATTACGTTGTTTCCAGGGGCGGTAATAATTTCTATAATACTATAAAACTAGAAAGCTTTAAAGTTATTTATCATGATTTTACTAAAATTCCAGATTTTTATCGTGTCCAATTCGAACTAAGTAAATGTGGGAAAATTACATATTGGTTAACCTTTAGATACAATCCAAACGAAGAAGTAGATTTTACATTTGGAATTGAACTAAATGGCAATGGAAAAGTTATTTCAAATCATGCTTTTCCAGAATATAGCGAAAATATAAATTTTGAAAATTTTATATCAGTTTGTCAAGCTCTGGATGTAGTTCAAAATCAGCAAAAGGTAAATATTAATCCTATTATTTCTATTGAAATATCATACTTAGAAGAATTTAATACTTTTTGCTGGTTAATTACACAAGATTTTAGGCCGCAGTTAAAGAAAGAAACCGGCTATAATCAATATAAAGCAAACTCAGGATACTATGAAATAAATGATATATATGTACATGCCAACTTAGGCTATATTGTAAAATATGGAAAAAGATATGGTGCTGTGGGTAATTAGGTCATTATCTTCCAGAAAGATTGATATTGTTCAGCTTAGATGTCATTTCTTCTTTTATGTGGTTAAACCATAATATATCTTCATCAGTAATTTTAACTATTTCTTGATATTCACCATCATTTTGTTCAATTACCTTTCTTCTGATTTCTTCAAGTGATTCTTCATCCAAATCAGTTTTTAAATATTCTCTGATAAAATCAACACGTTCCCGACCTGATATGCTATAAAATATTTCCGTAAAACTTGTATAATGCTCATCTTTTTTGTAATTCAAAATGCTATTTACTAACGTTTCATTAATCTTCAATTTATCTGCTTTAATAAGTACCTGAAGCTCAGAATTTGCGATAGGTTTTGTAATTGAACTACTTTGTGAATTTAATATTATATTAAAACCAAGACCTAAAATTATTATAAATAGTATTCTCATGTTTTTTATATTTTTATTTATTTTTTATGAGATTATACCCCATAAATGTATAAATGGTTTATTTATAGCGTGTTTCTTTGATCAACGTATTTTAACAAAGGATAAACAGCTTAAATATGATGATTTAAATCACCTAAATAAGGTGATCCAGATCAACTTTATTTAAAAAAGAATATATGTGAACTATTTTTATATATTTCTCATCTTTAAATTATACTATTAAAAATTCACTTATATAAGGACTGAAATCTGATGGTTTTTTATATTTTTAAACTTTCCATTTATATTATTAGTTTTTATGTCAAAAAATAGCAGAAAAAATCGCACCGGAATAGTCTATTCAACTAACATGGATTTTAAATATGAATTTGCAGAAAAAAAAGAGGAAACCACTCTTCCACCTCAACAACAAAATTTAAGAGTGATGCTCGATAAAAAATCACGTGGAGGAAAACAGGTTACTTTAATTTCGAATTTTATTGGCAGTTATAATGACTTAAATGATTTAGGAAAAATGCTTAAATCAAAATGCGGGGTTGGAGGAACAGTAAAAAATGGAGAAATACTAATTCAGGGAGATTTTAGGGATAAAATTATAAACCTTTTATTAGATATGGGGTATAAAGCAAAAAAGAGTGGTGGCTAATTTTTTATTTTTCGTTTAATTGTTTAAATTCACTTCAAATATTTATATAAGCTAAATAGGCACTGAAATTATTTGATAACCAATGAAACTTATTGATATACAAGAAACTGAGAAGACTCCAAAAATCCTTCTCGATGATGAAAGAAATTTATTTGAGATGACTGGCAGGTCACACCCTGAAAATATTAGAGATTTTTATTATCCAGTTATTGAAGTTCTTGATAAATTCTTAAAAAAACTAAAAGCTGAAACAAATTTTCGTTTAAATTTCAAAATGGGATATTTTAATTCTGCCTCTGCAAAATTTATTGCTGATATTTTACTTCTGGTTGATAATTATATAAAAAAGAACTATAGTATAAAAATATACTGGTTTTATGCTGAAGATGATGAGGATATGCTTGAAGCCGGTGAAGAATTTGCTGAATTGCTTGATGTCCAATTTAACTATGTTATGATGTCATAATTTTTATCAAGCGATAAAATCTTCAGGTACTTTCTTTAACTTAATTATTTCATTGATCTTTTTTCTTACATTAAAATTCATTGTGCATTCAATATAGCATTCTTCGCAATTAATACAAAGATTATTATTTCTGACATTAGCCATATCCAATGTATTTATTGCCTGCCTTAAGTTTTTATATCCAAATGCATACATATAGCTCCTCATTAATGTTGGAATATCAAGAGATTCTTTACACTGTCCAAGACATTCCTTGCATTGCATACAATATAATCCATTCATTGCAGTATTATCAGCTAATTTTAAGTCATTTAACTCATCATTCGTTAAATTTATATCAGCCATTAATCCAATATTCTGCTCCATTTGGTCAAAAGTTGTACATCCGGGAACAGTGGTATGAATATTTGGATTTTGCAATACCCATTTCAATGCTGCTTTTGTATTAATTGGTTGAGTTCTCTCCTTATCCCAATAAGCACCGGCCATTGTTTTCATCGCTATAATTCCAAGTCCTGCATTTGCAGCATAATCAATAGCTTCATTCACTGCATCAATATACTGATGCTTAAAATTATAAGCAGTCATAATCACATCATATATTTTCACATCAGTAGCAGCT
>CAZBZX010000400.1:0-4193 GCA_964496465.1 uncultured Bacteroidales bacterium | reverse complement strand
AGCGAGGATTTATCAGGGCAGAGGTTATGAAATATACTGATTTTACAAGTTTAGGCTCTGAGCATGCGTGTAAAGAAGCTGGCAAACTTGGTGTTGAAGGTAAGGAATATATTGTTGAGGATGGAGATATTCTTCATATTCGATTTAACGTATAACCTTGTTAATGAAATATATAATTACAATTTTATATGCCATTTGTATTATAATCTCAATTTCAGCTCAAGAGAACCAGGTTAATATTGATAATGCAAATAAATATTTAATAGACAGAGGAGAAGTATACCTTCAAGTCAAACGCCCAAAATCAATTAATATTGAAGAATTCAGTAAAATTGTTTCCATTGATAATATGGATGAATTATACATTTATTTTTATGTCAATAAAAGAGAATTTGAAAAATTTCTAACATTAAATATTGATTTTAATGTAATATACCTTCCTATAAAGGATTCATCAGATCAGCTAAATTATTTTAAAAGTTATAGCGGTGATATTCTTGACAAATACCCTTCATATAACGAATATATTGAATTAATGGATAGTTTTGAGATTAAATATCCTGCCATTTGCAAATTGGTTGAGATTGGGGAAAGTGTTGAAGGCAGAAGGATACTGGCAGTGAAAATTTCTGACAATGTAAATCAAAAGGAACCTGAGCCTGAGTTTATGTATAGCTCTTCTATTCATGGTAATGAGGTTACTGGATTTATGCTAATGCTTAAACTAATTAATTATTTATTGTCAAGTTATTCCATCAATCCTAAGAATAAGCAATTAGTTGATGGAGTTGAAATATGGATTAATCCGCTTTCGAATCCGGATGGAACTTATAGAATGAGTGAAACTGATATTTCAACTGCTACCAGATATAATGCCAACAATATAGACTTAAATCGTAATTTTCCTGACCCTGAAGATGGCACGCACCCTGATGGTAATGATTATCAGCCAGAAGTGTTTGCAATGATGGATTTTATGGAGGGCCATAATTTTGTATTATCGGCCAATTTACATGGCGGAGCTGAAGTAATTAATTATCCATGGGATACATGGGAAGATCGGCATCCTGATGATGAATGGTTTCAACAAATATCTCATGAATTTGCTGACACATCTATATTTTACAGTAACCAAACTTACTTATCTGGATTTGATGATGGAATTGTAAATGGTTATGACTGGTATTCAATTAGCGGAGGAAGACAAGATTATGTTACTTATTTTTTGCATGGAAGAGAAGTAACTATGGAGTTAAGCAATATAAAAATACCAGATATAGCTGATATTGAATCCTATTGGAATTATAACTACAAGTCGCTTTTAAATTATATAAAACAATGTACTTACGGAATATCAGGAGTAATAAAAGATAGTATTACTGGCAGGCCATTAAAAGCAAAGGTTTTTATACAAAATCATGATGATGGGATGTCTTATATTTGGTCTGATTCAACAAATGGAAATTATCATAGGATGGTATCTCAAGGGAATTATGATTTATTATTTCAAGCACAAGGATATAGTTCAAAGCTAATAAGTAATATTTCTGTTAATCAAAATAAAAAAACTCTATTAGATATTTATTTAGTACCTGAGTATTCAATTGATACTGTGAATACAATTACTTATTTATATGATACTACCTATTCAGAAAAAATAATAAGGGATACTATTATAGAGGATTCAATTTATTACGATACCCTTATTACAAATACAACAAAGAATGATACATTATATTCCGATACGACTTTTATTTTCCATAATTTAATTGACACCATTATTTCTAATATTACAATTCATGATACTACAATTTCTGAAATTACAATTGTTAATCAAACAATTACTCAAACATCTGTTTATGATACAATTATATATTCAAATTCAGTTGATACCTCTTTATTAAAATGGGTATTCATTGATACATTAATAATTGATACAATTTACAATGGTTCTATTGTCTATTATATAACACGAATAGGAAAGAAAGTTATTAATCCAATAATAATTGATTCAACTAATACTATAAATAAAGTTGATAAGATTAATATATTTGAGGAACAGGAGGATTTTATTTTTAAGAATATAAATAATAATATATTAATTGATTCAAAAAATAAAACAGGGGAGTTAGTAGTAAAAATTTATACTATTTATGGCAAGGAAGTATTCAGTGGAAGTTATTACTTGAATAATAATAATCCGCTTTTATTAAATCTTCAAGATATTAAAGAAACAAGCGGGATATATATTTTACACTTGACCTTGAAAAACTATACATGGGCGGAAAAAATCTACTTATGGTAGAAGAAGAATTATGATTAACTTTTAAGCAATATTATAGATAATTTTACATTCACTATTATAAAACTTTTAATGAGTATACTATTTGATCTGATAGTATTGTTTATATTAGCAGGAAATTTTTAAAAATCGTGAGAAAACATATTATTGTTAGCATAATTGCATTATTTTTCATTGCATTCAATCAGGTAATTGATGCTAAGAAAATACCATCTGAAAAACCTAAATTAATTATTTCAATTGTTGTCGACCAGATGAAATATAATTATCTTAATTATTACTGGAATGAATTTGGAGAAAATGGGTTTAAAAAAATTACAACTGAAGGTACCTTATGTAAAAATGCCCGTTACAATTATTTATATACCCAATCGGCAGTTGGTTATGCTACAATTGCAACAGGGACAACTCCAACCTATCATGGGATAATTAGTAATTATTGGTATGACAGATTAAAGGAAAATACTGTATTCTGCACTTACAATGAGAATGAGAGTACAATAGAGGGAAATTTTGAAGCTGGAAAAATGTCTCCACATTATCTGTTATCAACTACAATTGCAGATGAACTTCGAATTTCAGATGAATTTAAATCGAAGGTTTTTGGTGTTTCATTAAATGCGTATTCTTCAATTCTTTCTACCGGGCATAATGCAAATGCAGCATTTTGGTTCGATGATATGAAAGGAAACTGGATCTCAAGTTCATATTATATGGATTCTTTACCTGGCTGGGTAAAAGATTTTAACGAAAAAAAATTACCCGATATTTATCTTGACAGGGAATGGAAGCCTTTAACTGATTATAATATAACTTCAGCAATAGATGATAGCAGTTATACTTATAAGCAGAACAATGTAGCTAGGTTGCTAAGGATTTTTAATTATGATTTAAGTAAGTTTAAAAGAAAAAAAGAGGCATATAAATTATTTCAAGAAACTCCTTTTAGTAATACTTTTACTTTTGATTTTGCTAAAAACTTAATTGTTAATGAGAATTTAGGTAAAGATGACTTTACAGATTTTATTTCTATTTCTCTAACTGCAAATAGTATTATTGGACAGAAATATGGACAGGGATCCTTAGAATTAAAAGATGTATACACTAGGTTAGATTATGAACTGGCTCAATTTATTGAATTTATTGAATTTAATATTGGTATGGAAAATACTCTAATCATTTTAACTTCTGATAGGGGAGCTTCTTTTGATCCTGAATATTTAGGGAAGTATAAAATACCTTCAGGTTATTTTAACTCCGATCAGGCAATATCATTATTAAAAAGTTATTTAAATATTATCTACGGTAAGGGTAAGTGGATTGAGTTTTATTATAAAAGCCAAATATACTTAAATAGAAATTTAATAGAAGACTCACAAATACCTCTTGAAGATTTTCAAACTAAAGTGGCCCAGTTTATGATTCAATTTAATGGAGTGGCAAATGCAATAACTTCAAGCTCATTACAATCATCTAATTTTTCAACGGGAATTTTTAATAAGTTTCAATACAGCTATAACCAGAATAGGTCTGGTGATGTACTTTTAAATCTTGAACCTGGATGGATTGAAAAGGATGATAACTTAACTATGTCAAATTCATCTTATACATATGATACCCATGTACCACTTATTTTTTACGGATGGAAAATAAGAAGAGCATCAATTTCGAGGTTAGTTGATATAGTTGATATTGCACCAACAATATCTAACTTAATAGATATCCCTTATACCAATGCAAATATTGGTAATCCAATTATTGAATTAGTTGAATAGCATTATTATTTAATTCAGAAATCTTTGCTATTTTTTATATAAGGTAAAAACCTTAGAAAGAAATTTATGTAGTAGTTTATATTAGTTCTTCATCATCATAGTTATCTTCAAAATCT
>CAZBZX010000399.1:0-4193 GCA_964496465.1 uncultured Bacteroidales bacterium | reverse complement strand
TAATATTGTTTTTGGAAGCAGGAATAAAATAATTTATTTCCAGATTTAACCATCATTTCGATTTCGTAACCATTATTAGTCCCCAAATAAGCAACTAAGCCACCCATTCCATTTACCATTTTTCGAATTTCATCTCGTGATTTTTTACTTTTAAAACAATAATCAATAACATCACCAATTGGTAGTGTACCAGATCTTTCAGGTGAAAAAGGGCCATCCCCATCTAATGCCTGGTTTACATCAATCACTTTGCCTTTATGATGAGCTCCAACCGATATTCCTCCACCTAAATGTGCAACAATAATATTTAATTCTTCATATTGTTTATTAATCGAATTTGCATACTTTCTGGCAACCGCTTTATGGTTTAATGCATGAAAAACTGAAATTTTTGTAAAATCAGGATGACCTGTAATTCTTGCTTCATCAATTAATTCATCCACAACAATTGGATCGGCAATATATGCTTTTGCACCGGGAATATCTTTAATTATATCTTGAGCTAACAAACCTCCTAAGTTGCTTGCATGTTTGCCTAAACCTGGATCTTTTAAATCATTTAATAGTTTATCATTTACTTCATATATTCCTGATTCAATTGGTTTAACAAAACCGCCTCTTCCAACTATTGCAATTATCAGTTTGAGGTTAATATTACCTTTATCTAGTTCATTTAATATAGCATCTTTTCTATATTGAAATTGATCAATAGTAGTTCTAAATTGATTTAGTTCTTTTAATGAGTGGGAAATAGTTTTTAAAAATATAGCCTTGTCATCTATATATACAGCTATTTTTGTACTTGTTGATCCAGGATTTATGACAAGTATTTTAAACATCCTTAATTGTTAGTTGTTATATTAGTTAAAATTATAAAAAATTACCATGCTAAAAAATGATTCTAAATTTTAAAAATAATATGTTAATTTTGCATAAAAATATCTTAATATATTAAATATGACAATATCAGAAAATATTCTCGCAAATATTTCTTATACACTAAGAATAGATAGTAAAAATGGGGAAATTGTGGAAGAGGTAAGCAATGAAAAACCTTTGGAAATTATAATTGGAAATGGACAAATCATTCCAAAATTTGAATTAAATCTATATGGTTTAAAGGAAGGGGAAACATTTAATTTTTCATTAAAACCAGAAGATGCATTTGGATTAAATAATGAACAAGCCATCGTAGATGTTTCAAAAAATTCTTTCATAATTGATGGAGAAATGAGATATGATATGATGCAGTTAGGTAAAACTATTTCAATGCTTGAAAAGTCTGGAAGAAAAGTAACAGGAAGAGTAATTGGTATTTCAGATACACACGTGAAATTAGATTTTAATCATCCACTTGCTGGAAAAGAATTATATTTTTCAGGCACCATCTTAAATGTAAAAGAACCTACCCAAGAAGATTATAATAATCTGAACTATCATTCATGTACCTTCAGTGGGGATTGCGATTGCAATACTGAAGAAAAAGAGACTTGCGATTGTGACGATTCAAGCTGTGGATGTTAATTTTTAATGTTTATTAAAAAATACACTGTTTTGATTTAAGCATTTCTGATTCTTTTTTTATATGTTTGGTTCGTTAATATTGTTTTAATTAATAATAAATTTTATAATTTTTCAAATTATATTATGGTTCTAGCTGAATCACAAGTAAGAGTAAGATATGGGGAAACTGATAAAATGGGATTTGTATATTATGGTAATTATCCACTCTATTTTGAAGTTGGACGTACAGAATTAATAAGAAAACTTGGCTTAACTTACAGTGATATTGAAGAATCAGGAGTTTTAATGCCTGTTTACAATGTTTCTATAAATTACATTAAACCAGGGAAATATGATGAATTGCTAACAATAAAAACCTACCTAAAAGAAATGCCAGGGGTACGTATTAAATTTGAATATGAAATTCTCAATGAACACAAAGAAATAATTACAACTGGCGAAACAACATTATTTTTTCTAAACAACAAAACAATGAAGCCGATGAAGGCTCCTGATACTTTATTAAATTTATTAAATCCTTATTTCAAATAATATTATAACAAAACAGATATGTAGTTTTTTATAATAAGTGAAGTCTCGAAAATCAATTTTTTTACTAAATTGCATAAATAGCCACAGTTAAAAATGAAAAAAAATAAACTATTAATCTATCTTGCAATTTTATTATACCTTGTTTCCAACTCATGTATTAAAGAAGAAAAATCGTATACCGATGAACTTTATTTAAAATATAAATCTCAAAAAGGATTTCTTATTTTAGATATACCACCAAGGATACTTGCTTCTTTTTTAGGTAGTAATAATGAAAGTAAAGAATTAAAAAAAGTTGTAAGTGAATTTGAAAAAATAAAAGTTTTAATATTCCATTTGCAAGATGATGAAAATATCAGTAAGGAGAAATTGTTTAATGAATTTAGCAACTATTATAGAAACCGTAAATTTGAAGAAAAAGCCATTAAAAATGATAGTATAGATAAAGTTCTTGTGGTTCTTAAAAACAATAGAAAAAAGTTGGGTGAAATGATTGTATTAATTCATAGTGAAGATGCATTTATGTCGATAAGCTTAAAAGGACTATTTGATGAGAATACTATTGCCATACTAATTAAAGATGAAAATCTTGAAATTGTAAAAAAAATATATAAGAATAATTAAAAAGAGTGATTGGTGATTGGTGAGTAGTGAATTGTGAACGGTTATAATTAAAAAATTAGAACTTTGAATTTTAAACTTTAAACATATACATATGAAATCACTGAGTAATTCAATTATCCGAATTCTTTTTGCAATTCCATTTTTAGTATTAGGAATTTCTCATATTATTGCAGCTGAGCAAATGACTGGTTTAGTACCTTCATTTCTTCCCTGGCCAACAGTTTGGGTTTATATTTCAGGTATTGCATTAATAGCATCTGCATTAAGTATTATTTTAAATAAACAGGCAATACTTGCAAGTGTTTTACTGGCAGTTCTTTTATTACTTTTTATTGTAACTATATGGCTACCTAAAGTAGCGAATGGAGATCAAATGGCTATGTCCAGTCTTTTAAAAGATTTAGGCCTTATGGCTGGAGCTATATTAATTTCTAGGATTTCGAAGAATTGAAATATTTATACCATCGCTAATTAAAGATACTATATAATTATTTTTTTGAAATGAAATCCTTTTCAATTATTCGTTTAGTCGATTTTTGATTTTAAGGTAAACACTGTAATTTCAGGCCTCATTCCTACCCTGCCCGGGAATCCTATGCTTCCCAATCCAACATTTACATATAACTGTTGACCATTTTCACTAAATAAGCCACCCCATTTCTTATATTTCAAATGGACAGGACTCCATTTGAACCTTTTTGTAAAAATACCAAACTGCATGCCATGTGTATGTCCGGAAAGAGTTAAGTCAATATTGGTTTTTTCTTTAACTTCAATATCCCAATGAGTTGGATCGTGAGACATTAATATTTTAAAGAGAGAATTTTCAACTCCTTGCATGGCTTTTTCTAAGTCTCCATATTGGGGAAAAGGCGGTTCTCCCCAATTTTCAACCCCGAGGATAGCTATAGAATCTCCATTTAGTGAGATTATCCTATGTTCGTTTAACAATAAATCGAATCCAATTTCTTTTTGATATGCTTTTAAATCTTCTAAATTTTGTTTTTGATCTTCTTCTGTTTTCCAATTATAATATTCGCCATAATCGTGATTTCCAAGTATTGAAAATATTCCATTTTTGGCTTTAAGTTTAGTTAGAACAGTAAAATCTTTTAATTCATTAGCTAAATTAACAACTAAATCCCCAGTGAATAAAATTATATCGGGTTCCATTGCATTTACCTTATCTATTGCTTTTTCAAGCTGCTTCTCATTATTATAAAATGTACCAATGTGAATATCGGAAATCTGAACAATTTTGTAATTATTAAATGATCCAGGAATTTTATCAGAGACAATTTCTTCATTGGTAATATTATAATTAAACCGATCGTAAATTATACCTTTTATAAAAAGAAAAAACAATATAATGTATATAACAATACCTGCTTTTGTAAGCCAAAGGAATCGTGCATAAGTACTAATTTGTTTTACATGTAAAAGTTTTAACTGAATTTTATCGATTAACCACCATCCTGAATTTAAAATATCCTCAACTAGATGGATAATTACAA
>CAZBZX010000398.1:0-4196 GCA_964496465.1 uncultured Bacteroidales bacterium | reverse complement strand
TACATCCTTTAATAGAAGCACACTTTGAAGCGGATAAAACTTTTGGTTGTCCTGACTTGGATGTGCAATTTACCAATACTTCTACCTCCAATGCCACTGATTTTAGCTGGAATTTTGGAGATGGAAATTCATCAACCATAGAAGACCCATCACATACATTTATAAATAATGATCCTTTAATAAATATTCGTGATACCATTTCTTTAACTGTAACCGATAATAATCACGGAGGCTGTTCAGATACATATTCAAAAATAATAACGATATATCCTAAGCCAGATGCTGATTTTTCACCAAAAGACACCATTGATTGTCATCCCTTTAATGTTCAATTCACTAATTCCTCCCAAGGAACAAAACTGAAGTATTACTGGGAATTTGATGCAGATAATAGCTCTGTAAAAGCAAATCCATCCTTTTCATTTCTAAATACAAACACATTAGCAACCAAGAACTATGAAGTTAAATTAAGGATAGTATCCGAAGAAAATTGCGAAAGCAGGGATTCAACAACTATCCGGGTTTATCCATATTTATCCACCGAATTTACATTGGAAGAATATGCAGCTTGCCCTCCATTTGATATTGTAATCAGCAATAATTCGCAGGGAGCAACAAGTTATAACTGGAATTTTGGTGACAATACCAGCAGTTCACTTGCCACACCAACAAAGCAATACCCGCAGTTATCAACCAGCATAATAACAGAATATACCATTACATTAACTACAAGTAATATTGGCTGTCAGCAAACCTATTCAAAAAAAGTAAAAATTTATCCATATGTAATAGCTGAGTTTGATCCAAATTCTGGCTGTCATCCTTTTCAAGAAAGTTTTAGCAACTTATCGCAAGGTTATAATCTTGAATATTACTGGGATTTTGATGATGGTGGCACTTCAAGTGTACAGGCCCCTACGCATATTTTTTATAATTTAGGCTTAACAGATTCTGTTCGTAATGTTCAGTTAACTGCAGTTTCAGAGCATGGCTGTACTGACTTCTTTTCAGCTAATGATACAATATTTGCTAATCCTGAGGCACGATTTGAAATAGAAAATAGCGCAGATTGTTCACCCTTTAATGTGATGATCTCGAATACATCTGGCACCGGTCAGTATTCCTGGAATTTTGGTGATGGACAAACCAGTACAACTTCAAATCCTCAATTTTCCCATAACTATATCAATACGTCTGAAGTACCTAAAAATTATACCATCACGTTGGTAGTCACAAATACGAATAGTTGTAAAAGCACATTAATACAACCCATTAGTGTTTATCCGTCGGTAAATGCAGTAATTGGTTTGGCTAATGCAGATACAGCACGGTGTAATCCGGCAGAAATTCAATTTTCAAATAATACTCCTACATTACCACTTACTGATGCTCTCTGGGATTTTGGGGATGGAGAAACATCGAAGATAAACAATCCAATACATACATTAATAAATGAAACTACTTCTGAAAAAAAATATGAAATATCACTTACAGTTACTTCCAGATATGGTTGCGTAAATACTACAAGTGTTGAAGTGAATATATATCCAAGTCCTGAGGCTGATTTCACGGTAACTCCATGGAAACAAGTATTTCCGGAAGCGACTATTCAGATCTCAAATCAAACAAATACCGGAGAATGGGACTACACCTGGGATTTTGGGGATGGGGAAGGCCCAAAACCTGGGCAATATACTTATTATACATATACTCAGGAAGGAGATCCAAATGATGACTTTAAGTATTATATTACCCTTCAAGCCCAAAATAAAATTTGTGTAAACAGTGTTACAAAAGAAATTCAGATTTTACCGCACAAGCCAATAGCAATAATTGAAACTGATCGTATAGCCGGATGTCCTCCTTTAGAGATCAATTTTAATAATGCTTCATTGTATGATCATAAAGGTGGTTGGTGGGACTTTGGTGACAGTACGTATACACACCAGGATTTATTTACAAAAACCTATTATAAGCCAGGCGTTTATGATGTTTGGCTTGATGTGGAAGGGTATGGCGGATCTCATGATACAAGTACTAAAATAACTGTATATGATAATCCAATTGCACTTTTTGAAACACCAACACCTTTAGTATATATTGTAGATGATACAGCTTACTTTAAAAATTATTCAAGTTATGCTGATTTTTATACATGGGATTTCGGAGATCAGAACTATTCCAACGACTTTGAACCTGAACATGTATATTATACCGAAGGAGTTTATGACGTTAGCTTGCTAGTTAAAACAAACAATGGATGCACTGACTCAATGATGATAAGAGGTGCAGTAAAAGCTGAATCTTCTTGTATAATCCGTTTTCCAAATACTTTCTTCCCTGCACTTGGCGGAGAAATCGATGGACATTACCCGGAAAATGATAAAAACGATAATATTTTCCATGCCTATTTTCGAGAGGGTATATTAACTGAAAATTTTAAGCTTGAAGTATTTAACAGGTGGGGTGAATTAATATTTATTTCAGAAGATATTGGATATGGATGGAATGGTTATTATAAAAATAAACTGGTTGAGCAAGGTGTGTATGTTTACAAAATTACTTATACGTGTACAAATAAGTCAATAAAAGTGGTATTGAATAGCATTACGGTATTGCATAATAAATAATATGAAAAGTAAAAAGTGAGAAGTGAGAAGTGAGAAGTGAGAAAATAAAATTGAAAATTAAAAACCATTTTATTTAAATAATGCCAGGTTGTGAAAAGGATAATACATATACTATCAATTTTAATTTTAATGATAAATTACGGAAAAGCACAGGATCCGCAATTTTCGCAGTATTATTCTATTCCAACATATTTAGGCCCTTCATTTGCCGGGGCTACACCTGGTGAAAGGTTTATAATGAATTACAGGAATCAGTGGCCCGGTGTACCAAAGACATTTGTTACATACTCTCTCTCTTATGATAATAATTTACTGCATTTAAAAAGCGGAATTGGTGGTCTGTTAGTTCGGGATCAATTAAGCCCATCTTTATCTAAAACCATTGCCAGCTTTTTATACTCGTACCAGTTTTATCTAGAAAAAAAACGAATTTATATCCGTCCCGGGTTAGCATTTTATTATTTTAATATTAGCTACGATGTATCAACTATTGAATTAGGACATCAAATTGATGGAAAAGACAGAACCCTTCCGCCAAGCAACCTACCGGCATTACAAGCTGTAAACAGGTTCGATTTTAATACTTCATGCCTGGCCTATACCAAATATGCATGGCTGGGATTTGCAGTCGACCATCTAACCCGCACAAATGAATCGCTTACCATTACAAAAAGCATTATGCCAATAAAGTATACTTTTTTTGGGGGGTATAAATATGATTTTAACAGGAATATGGTCGGGCACAGACCAGAAAAATCAATTTCAGGAACTTTTTTATATAAAAGGCAAGGCGATTACGATCAGTTAGACTTAGGGGCTTACTGGACAAAACATCCGCTAACAATAGGTTTATGGTATAGAGGAATCCCAATTAAAAATATAGCAGACAAAATAGATCATGACGCATTAGTGTTTCTAGCCGGATTGAAAGTATCGCAGTTTAAATTTTCTTATAGTTATGATGTTTCCATATCATCCATTTTTTTACAGTCGAAAGGCGCTCATGAAATTTCGATTACCTGGGAAATTCCATATAAAGATCCGAGAAAGAAAATTATACCAGTTCCCTGCCCACAGTTTTAATTTAGTTGATAGTTTATAGTGAGAAGTGAGTCGTGAGAGGTGAGTCGTGAGAGGTGAGTCGTGAGAGGTGAGACGTGAGATGAAAAATGGGAGAATGAGTGTTGTCACACTGAGTCATGTCATGCTGAGCTTGTCGAAGCATAATCGAAGTGTGAGTGCGAGAGTGAGAAGAAGTGAATCGTGAGGGGTGAGTCGTGAGAGGTGAGAGGTGAGAGGTGAGTCGTGAGATGAAAAATGGGAGAATGAGTTTTGTCACACTGAGTCATGTCATGCTGAGCTTGTCGAAGCATAATCGAAGTGTGATGGTGAGAATGAAGAGTGAGTAGTGAAAGGTAAACGGTGATCAGTGATCGGTAATTGCTTCCAAAAAAAATTCTATTGCCGTCAGCTTTATTTAAATTACAAGCAAGCACTAAAATACTCGAAGTAAATTACCGTCAGCTTTAGCTGACGGATAAAATAACCCAACTACTTCCTGGGCTT
>CAZBZX010000397.1:0-4210 GCA_964496465.1 uncultured Bacteroidales bacterium | reverse complement strand
GACATGCCGCCCAAGACGGCACCGATGATCAGCGTGAGAAAGATGCCAACCAAGCCGATGGAGAGCGAGATGCGCGATCCATAGATCAGTCTGGAAAGCAGATCACGGCCGATCTTGTCCATGCCCAGCAAGGAAACGACGTATTCGGGATCCTTCACGCCAAAGAGGTGGAGATCGGTCTCCCACAGGCCCCAGAACTTGTATGGTTGGCCGTGCACGAAAAAGTAGATCGGATGCACCTCATCCTGGTTCTCCAGGAACGTGATGCGCCACGTCTCAGGGTCGCTCTGCTTGTCGCGGCCATAGACAAAGGGTCGAAGGTGGAACCCGTCCTCGCCGACAAAGTGCAGCCGCTCTGGGGGTGCCAGGGCAAACTTGGAGTCGCGAGCCTCGAGCGGGTAGGGCGCCAGGAACTCGCAAAAGAGGGCCATGAAGTAGAAAAAGGCGACGACAGCCGTACTGACCACGGCTAGCTTGTGCTTCCTAAACTTCCACCACATCAACCGCCATTGCGAGGCGGTAAAGATCTTTTCACCTACCGAGTCGGTCCTCTCGACGATGCCCTGAAGAGTGGCTGCAGTGCTCATTGACCAGCTCCCCCGAAACGAATGCGCGGATCGACCAGGGCCAAGAGGACGTCAGAGATCAGTGTGCCGATCACAGTGAGCGTGCTCAAGATGAGAACGAAACTCCCGGCCAGGTACATGTCTTGGCCCTGCAGCGCGCGCAGGAAGAGCGGTCCGGCCGTCGGCAGACTGAGAATGACTGCGGTGATGGTGATACCCGAGATCAAGGTGGGAAGCGACCAGCCAATGGTACTGACGAACGGGTTGATCGCGACTCGCACCGGATACTTGTACAGCAACTGCCGCTCGTTTAGCCCCTTGGCTCGCCCGGTCACCACGTAGGGCTTGTTCAGCTCGTCCAGCAGGTTCGCGCGCATCACGCGGATCAGGCCCGCTGTGCCGCCGGTGCCGACAATGATCACCGGCACCCAGATGTGCTTGAACATGTCGAGCACCCGGGCCACGCTCCACGGTGCATCGACATAGTCGGGCGAGAACAATCCTGCCACGTTGGTGTCCAGGTAGACGACTGCGAGGTAGATCAGGATCAAAGCCAGCAAAAAGTTGGGCACAGCCATGCCGATGAATCCGATCGTAGTCACGATATGGTCGACCACCGAGTATTGGTGGGTGGCCGAGTAGATGCCGATCGGAAGCGCCACCGCCCACTGAAAGATCAGCGTGACCAGGGTTACCGACACGGTGAGCAAGAGCCGCTGGCCAATCAGCTCTTTCACCGGCTTGTTCCACCGAAAAGACTGCCCAAAGTCCCCGCGGGTGATGATTCGCCACATCCACTTAAAGTACTGCACGATCATAGGCTGATCCAGGCCGTAGCGTACTTTCAGGGCTTCGATCGCGTCCTGATCGATGACCTCACCCCCTTGGGCCAAGGCAGCAATATGCGAGGTCAAATAGTCGCCCGGAGGCAACTGGATGACGACAAAAGAGAGGATCGAGACGACGATGAGTACGGGGATCATCAGCATGATCCGGCGCACGATGTACTGGAGCATCTTGGTACCCTCGTAGAGATCCCACGGACTGAGCCTGCCAGCCGTCACGGACCACTAGACCTAGAGATAGCGTCCTCTGCCAATCGGCCCACAGGGCCGATGTGCCAGGAACCAGGCGTGCTAGGATCGCCTGGTTCCTGGCTATCCGGACAGTGTCTTTAGCTCTGCTTAAAATACTGCTCGGTGTGCGTGTTCTTGGGCGTCCGCAGGATCCAGTCGGATACTGCCGACTCGGGCACATTGCGGAAGTTGTTCTTGACCAGGAAGAAGCCCTTGGCCAGCAGGTACGTGCCCATAGACCACACGCCCTCGGAGGCGATATCCAGGACTTGGGAAGCGAGGGCGATACGCTTTTCCTCGTCTACCTCGGCCACTGCCTGGTCAAAGAGCTCCAAGGCCTTGGCCATATCACCGGTAGGCTCTTTGCCCTGCTCGCCGTTGGTATCGCGCCACAGGCCAAAGGCCGGGCCAATGCGGCTCGAGCCCTGGATCCAGGGCACGATCCAGTACGCATAGTTCAGCCACAGCGGATAGAGCGCGCCGTCCATGCCCCAGGTGGAGAGCTGCAGCTCATTGGAGGCCATGCGCTCATAGTGCACCGAACGCTCCTCGGTCTTGACCACCGTCTTGATCCCCACCTTGGCCCAGTACTCTTTGATCAGCTCGTTGCTCTCGGCGTGATCGGGGATGCACGAGATGGTGAGGGTCAGCGCCTCGCCGCTCTCCGGGGCGATGCGGAAGCCTTCCGCATCCTTCTGATCCAGCCCCAGCTCGTCCAGCCACGCGTTCGCCTTGTCGAGGTCAAGCTCGATGTAGCGGGTGGCATACTCGGCCTTAAAGTCGGGCGAGATGTCCATCACCGTCACCTGGCGCGGCGTGCCCTGGCCGAGGGAGACGATCTCGATGAAATCCGCCCGGTCGATGGCCACCGAGAGCGCCTGGCGGAACTTTTTATCGGTGATGTACTTGGCCACAACGGGATCGGCGTCGTAAGACTGGTTGAACATAACCTGGTAGCTGTTGCCCAGGGTCGGCGTCCACTCTACAATGTGATAGTCGCCCTTTTCCTCGTTCTCCTTCAGGATCGGGTAGTTGGCGGCGTCACCAACGAACCGCCCCTGCATGTCCAGCTCGCCAGCGATGGCCTTGGTGAGGTATAGCTCCGTTTCTTCTACCAGGTCGTGGGCGATCTCATCGAGGTAGGGAAGCTGGTTGCCCTCCGGGTCAACCTTAAAGTAGTACGCGTTCCTGCCGGCGAGGTAGCGCTGCGCCGCAGCGTCCGTCGTCACCACCCAGGGGTCCCACAGCGGCAGTTCCGGATTGTCGTACAGATCTCCCTTGTCCGCGTACAGCTCGTACCAGTTCTCAAAGCCGGCATCCGACGCCATCTTGTCCAGGTCGGCCTGATCGACATAGTTGGGATGGAACTGCTGCTTATAGTGCGCAGCAGGGGCGAGGATTGGCTCTGCAATGCGCAGAATAAAGAGCGGAAAAGGCGCCGCAAAAGCAAAGCGGACCGTAAAGTCATCCACCTTTTCGATGGTTCCCATCTCGCCGCCGGCCTTCATCCACGAGGGGGTAGAGGGATTGAGCTCCTCGTTCAACAGCTCGTCATTGTACCAGTAGGTAAAGTCATCCGCTGTGACCGGCACGCCATCCGACCACTTGAGCCCGGCCCTGAGCTTGAATGTGTAGACCGAGCCCATCTCCGTGGCTTCCCACTCGGTAAAGACGTTGGGCTGGAACTCGGTGCCATCCGGGCTAAAGTGTACCATTGCCTCGGGCCAGAGGCGCGCCGGGCCTCCAGTGTCGCCCGCGCCCTTCCACGCCCGGCGCCACGTGCCACCGTACTGGCCGATCTCTTCGACCACAGGCAGAACCAGTGGGGTCCCTGGCAACCGTTCTTGTACGTCGGGAAGCGTACCGGCCGCGACCTGCTCCTGCAACATAGGCGCTTGGCCTTCCGTCGGACCAGCAGGTGCAGGAGTAGCCGTCGGTTCTTCCTTGGCTGCCTGGGTCGGGGTGGCAGCCGCAGCCGCCTGGGTGGGGGTGGCGGCCTGAGGTGCTTCCGTGGGGGTCTTGGCGCAAGCCGCTGCTGCAATGCCTGCCGCCGTGAGTGCCGAGAAGCGCAAGAACTCTCGTCGACTCAGCGTTGTTGACATGACTACTTCCCTCCTTGTCTCTGAAAACAATGGATTCGCTGAAACGAGCGTAATGTGTCCGGTTCACCTCCTCGTCCGCGGAACATGTGACAGTGGGCTTCTGGATCACCGGTCGCGCTGAGGATCGAGCACCTGAATCAGAGCACTAGTATGCTATCGGACAACGACGGCGCTGAGAGAATCGGACCCCACCAAAGGATGATCCTTTGTGTCGATGGTCTCTGGGGAGTGGCAGGGAGTATACCACGAAATGGCGTCAAGGTCAAAAGGCGTCACTCGGCACAATGGCGGCACCCTTGATCGAACCCTCCATCCTGGGCAGCAGGAAGCGAGCGTCGTCTCTCTTTCCGGCTACGGGTCAAAGGGCCTGCCTACTGCTCCAGATCAAAGAGCAAGTCGAGCAGCTCCTCCAGCAGCGACTCGCGCTGTTCGATCTGCCCTGGCGCGCGCGTGTCTAGGATCTCCG
>CAZBZX010000396.1:0-4219 GCA_964496465.1 uncultured Bacteroidales bacterium | reverse complement strand
GTGCATTTGCTAAAGCCTTTGGATTATCAGAGTTTTGTTTATGTGCTGCGAAATTGTTTTTTTGTGCTTTCTGATTCCGGAGGAGTGCAGGAAGAGGCTCCGGCTTTTAATAAGCCGATTTTAGTTATGCGGGAAGTTACTGAGCGCCAAGAAGGTGTGGAAGCAGGTGTAGCTAGATTAGTGGGAATGGAGGCAAAAAATATTATCAAGCAAGTTAAATTATTGTTAAGTTCTCCCGGCGCATATAAGCGGATGTCAAAAAGCGCCAGTCCCTATGGTGACGGCAGTGCCGCGCGGCAGATTGTTAAGGCGATTTTGGATAAATACCGGTATTAAAATAAAAACCAACTTTTTTAGGCTCAGATGTATTTATCCTAATTGTTAATGGTATACATATTTGTTTAATATTAACTATAGAATCGTATTTTTTCGCATCCACATTTTTATAAAACACCTCACTATTCATATCTATTGATGAATTTGGATCCGTAAATTCGCCTTCTAATATAAATGAGCTTGAATAAGTATTATAAAATACTCCTGAACCTATTCCAAAATTATTATTAAAATAATAACCTAATTCGATTCCTCCATTGTAATATGTAAGCGATTTGTCAATAGTCCAATTATGATAATTCTTTTCAACCGACATACCTTCAAGATTAAGGTCTTTTATTACAGAAAATCCAATGGGTAAATTTATCCCCAAAAACATGCCCTTTCTTGATATTGGTTTTATTTTTATTGATGGGATATCTTTTTCTATATCTTCAGCTCCACTATAAAAGTTCATGGAAGACACATCCACTGATTCA
Organism: uncultured Bacteroidales bacterium; assembly: GCA_964496465.1. GTDB lineage: Bacteria > Bacteroidota > Bacteroidia > Bacteroidales > CAYFUP01 > CAZBZX01. The sequence continues at coordinate 3,404 of CAZBZX010000396.1, read as the reverse complement.
ATCAGAAAATTTTTATAGCTATTACCCGATTTTTCGAAATTTATTTTAAATATTAATTCGGAAGCAAATCGATGCAGTTCTTTTCCTTTAAAATTACCCGAAAAGAATTTATCAACACGTACATTTGTATAATACGTCCCATTGTCTTTTTGAATAACTGTTCCAAAATCAGCTGAATCAATATTTAAGGCCATATTATTTATTCCATTCGGATAAAATTCCCTGTATTCCTTTAAGTAATCGCTTACAGTTATGTTTGGATTATCAGGATCTTTTTCCAGATCATTATAAACCAACGCATTTAGTATATTAAATAATTTAATAAAGCTCTCACTATAATATGCTTTATCCTCATCCATTTCATTTTTATCCCCTAATAAAAATAAAAAATTCTGATAATCATTCAATGTGGTAACAATAAACTGATTAACTTTTACAATTTCCTCCTCACTTAGTCCAGCGCTATTAACTTGATCCAGTGCTTTTTTATCATCAATAATTGTTTGTGAATTGGCATTTCTAATTCCAACTATTTTAAAATTTTTATAATCATTCCCATCTTTATTAAAGGCAACCCTAAACCTCAGTGTTTCAATATTTTTGTTTATAGTTTTGTTTAAATAATTTCCATCCAATTTTTTAATTACCATTAAATCAATGGAGAATATATTTTCTTCGTGTTGAATAATATCTGTTGATTTTACATTTTGAATATCCAGGTCAATATGGATCCCATCAGGGTACCAAAGAATTAAATTAGAAGTATAGGTTTCTATTTCATAAAATTCACTTAGTGAATGCTTAGGGTCAAGATCATTATATACCATTATTTTTCTATTAATAAACAGGTTATTTAAGCTTTCACCATAACTTTTAGTTTGGTCAATTGAATTTTTTGAAACATTTCCAATGTTGTTTATTATATTTTCATATTGCATCAATACAGATATACCTTCTGTATAAATAACTGATCTGTCTTTAGGGCTAAACTGCGCAGCAGATAACAAAAAAGTGCAGAAAATTAAATAACTGGAGATTATTAATTTTAGTTTCATGGGGTTAATATTATAAAATATTTCAATTTATTGATTCTATTTTAAAATAAAAATTATTTTATTTTAAAAATGTTTACTCTACCACCAACTTTCTCACAGTATATTCCTTCTCAAACTTAAAGCCGATAAAATACACTCCATTTCCCTGTGAACTTAAATCTACCCTTGTAATAAAATGCCTTTGGTTCTTTAATATTTCCATTAGTAATACCCTGTTGCCACTTTCTTTATGAATATCTATTATTATCTCTCCATAGAGGTTATTATCCATTTCAATAATACATATACCAGAAGTTGGATTTGGATATATCTTAATATTTCCAAATACAGATTCTTTATCAATTCCTGTAGCTGCTCCAGGAGGAATGGTTATTCTTTTACTTGGGACATAGCACTGTCCTCCATCACTAATTTCAACATAATATTCACCTAATTTTTGATCAACAAGATATTGACTTTCAGTTGCATTAGGTATTAGTTTTCCATTATAGTACCATCGATAAAATTCAGCCGAATCATTACTACATGCGATATACCAAATTACCGGACCGTAAACCAATAAATCAGGGAAAGGTAGTGCTTCTTTATAATTTATTGTTATTGGAGAAGATTCTGACACACATTCCCCTATGCTTGCCTCAACTGTATAATCTCCTATATCAAGAGCCCTCATCAAAGTTGGAGAATTTTCATCAACCATTATTACTCCATTTCTTATCCACTGATACTGATAAGTTGAAGATACTTCTGTTGGCTTTAATGTTACTTCTTCTCCCGGACATATCTCCAATATATTTGTTACCTGGTCAATTTCCGGAACCTGAGGCTTTTCATATATGGTTATATCTACAGGTGCTATTGATACATAACAATTATTTTCGTTCGTTATTAATAATGAGTACAACCCACTTCTTGCAGGGGAATATGTATTATTTGTTGCACCGGATATATTTTGCCCTCCTTTTTTCCATTGATACGAACATCCTGTTTGTGCATCAACGCTTAATGTTAATGCTTTATCGCTACAATATGCATCCTTAACTTCTGACAGGGCTATATCATCTGTTGCTGGTGTTGGATTTACTACAACGGCTATTGTATCAGATGAGTTTACTGAACACCCGTTGGCATTTGATACCTTCAAGAAATAATTTCCGGTTTTATTTACGGTATATGTGCTTGTGGTGTTTTTATTCAAAGCTTCCTGTGTTGCTTTCCATTGATAAGTTAGTAACGGATCATTTGTTACACTCAGCACCAAACTATCTCCACTGCAAAATGTTGTTGCCCCGCTATAACTTATTACTGGGATGGCTGGGTTAGTATTAACGGTCACTATAACTGTATTAGATGAACTTGCTTTACATCCACTTGTATTTGTTACTTCCAAACTATAACTTCCCGAAGTGATTGCTATATATTCATTACTATCTGTTCCGGATAGTAAAGTAGTTCCATCTTTCCATTGATAAGAGTAATTTGAGTCTTCAGTTATACTTAAGGTAACACTGCTTCCCTCGCAAACAGGACTATTGGTTGAGGCTATAATGGTTGGTGATGTTGGTTTTTCATGTACTGTTACATTTATAGTATTGGCTGAAGAAACTATGCAATTATTGGAATTGGTTACTTCCAAATTATAACTTCCGGTTGTTTTGGCTATATAACTATTACCTTCCGCTCCATCAATAATACTTACCCCGTTCTTCCATTGATAGGTGTTTCCTGTTACATTGGTTACACTCAACATAACACTATCGCCATTACAAAATGTTGAAAATCCATCTTGTGTTATAGTTGGTGCCGTTGGATTACTATTAACTGTTACAGTTACCGAGTTTGATGAGGCGGATACACATCCATATGAATTGGTCACTTCTAAATTGTAATTACCTGTTGTTGTAGCGATATAAATATTACTATCAGCCCCGGTTATTACATTTATCCCGTCTTTCCATTGATAGGTGTTATTTAAATTGATAGGAACACTTAATGTCACGCTGTTACCCTGGCAGAAAGTGGTTATCCCATCCTGTGATATGGTTGGGATGGTTGGTTTTGGATTAGCTGTTACTGCTATACTTTCCGATGCTGCCTTACAGCCACTTGCATTGGTTACTTCCAACATGTAATTACCTGTTGCTTTTGCCGAATAACTGTTGCTTGTGGCATTTTCTATGATGCTTGCCCCTGTTTTCCATTGATAAGTATAGGCCGGGTTATTGGTCACACTCAATATAACACTATCGCCCTGACAGAAGGTAGCAACTCCATCTAGTGTTATAGTTGGTACTGTTGGATTACTATTAACTGTTACAGTTACCGAGTTTGATGAGGCGGATACACATC
>CAZBZX010000395.1:0-4230 GCA_964496465.1 uncultured Bacteroidales bacterium | reverse complement strand
TTTAGTATATTTAGGCGGGCTAATATAAATTTTAATCAATGGTCAGGATTTAATTTTGGTGGAGACCGGATTTATAGTGGCGGAAATATTAATGCACATTGTATATTTAAGAATTATTATAGCATTGGCGGTAGTATAAATCCAAATGGAACTAGCCTATCACAATATGAATTGCGTGGCGGGCCTTCGTTATTGAATGATCGATCACTCGAAGGTGGGTATTATATTCAGTCAGATTATAGAAAAAAGTTAATTTTATTTTTTAATGGTTATCACGCTGGAAATTCTGGTAATTCATTTTCATACTCAAGCTATTATTTTGAATTATCATATCGTCCTATTGATTATTTTAACTTTTCAATTTCCCCGGATATTAATCAAACAAAATCAAAACTTGAATGGGTTAATAATCCCGAAGATGATAATGGTAATATTATAGATTATGTAAGAGGAACTATCGATCGAAAGGATTCTTATTTAGTAATGCGTTGGAATATTAATGTTACCCCTGATTTTAGCATTCAATATTATGCCATGCCATTTTTATCAAAGGGTGAATATGTTGATTTTAAATACATTACTGAATCAAAAGCAGATAAATTTGAAGACAGGTTTATGGAGTATTCCCAACAACAGATTTCATTTAACGAAAACGACAATATTTATGAAATTGATAAGGATATGGATAATAATATCGATTATACATTCGATAATCCTGACTATAAAAGATTTGATTTTAATTCAAATTTAGTCTTACGTTGGGAATATCAACCAGGTTCAATATTGTATATAGTTTGGTCGCAATCAAAATATTACGATGCTATGACCAATGGGTATACTTTTATGAATGCAATGAGGGAATCATATCAGTTAACAGATAATGGAGACAGGGTTTTTTCAAATCCATCTTGGGATCAAGACTACAAAGTGTTTCCACATAATATATTCTTAGTAAAACTTTCATATCGGTTTGGGTTTTAAATGGGTTAATGTTGCTTAGCGCTTTTAAAGTGCTAAGCAACTTTTTAAAATCCCAACAAATAGGTATTGATTAATTGTTTAATTTTCTATTTCTTCGTACTTCAATATTGAATTGATTGGTGATGACATTAGAGAATTTAGCTACCGGTGAGAGTGGAATAATTACAAAAGTACGAGGGCGAGGAGCTTTTCGTCGAAGGATGCTTGAAATGGGTTTTGTAAAAGGTAAAGAAGTTAGAGTAATTAAAAATGCCCCATTAAAAGATCCGATTGAATATGAATTATTAGATTATAAAATTTCATTGCGAAGAAGTGAGGCCAGATTAGTTGAAATTATTACACCTGAAGAAGCCTTAAATCAAGATAATATAAGATCGTTTAATGGAACAATCGATGTAAATTCATTCAGAAAAAAAGCTGTAGAAAAAGGTAAAGTTATTGATATTGCTCTTGTTGGAAATCCTAATTCTGGGAAAACCACTTTATTTAATTATGCATCTGGTTCGAAAGAGCGAGTGGGAAATTATGCAGGCGTAACAGTTGATCTAAAAATAGCAGTATTTAAGCAAAAAGGATATACTTTTAATATTGTTGATTTACCTGGGACTTATTCCATTTCTGCATATAATCCCGAGGAACTATATGTAAGAAGGTATATTTTAAATTCAATGCCCGATATAATCATTAACGTTCTTGATGCTTCTAATCTTGAAAGGAATCTTTACCTGACCACTCAGCTTATTGATATGGATGTGAAAGTGATTATTGCTTTAAATATGTATGATGAACTGAAAAAGAATGAAACTTCACTTGACTATGATTTTCTAGGTAAGATGATTGGAATTCCAATCATTCCAACAGTTAGCTCAAAGGGGAAAGGGATTAAAAATATTTTTGATAAGGCTATTGAAGTTTATGAAGATAAAGATGAGATAACTCGACATATTCATATTAATTATGGTGAAGAAGCTGAAAAATCAATTCAACGAATACAGGAAGTAATTCGAAAACAGAAGAAGATTACCGATAAATATTCATCGCGGTTTTATGCTATAAAATTATTGGAGAAAGATAAAGGAGCTCACGAAACTTTATCAGAATATGAAAATTATAGTGAAATAAATGAAATTGCTATAAAGGAAATAAAGAGGCTCGAAAAAAATATAGATGATGAAACTGATACATACCTGACTGATGCTAAATATGGTTTTATTGCAGGTGCATTAAAAGAAACACTGGTGCGTAAAGCTTTAAAAAAAGAGAAACCTTCATTAACTGAACGAATTGACAATTATTTGACGCATAAATATTTTAGCTTTCCAATTTTTTTATTTTTTCTCTGGATCATGTTTCAGGCTACTTTTTCTATAGGGGCATATCCGATGCAATGGATTGAAAGCTTTGTGGAATTGTTAGGAGGAATGGCAAATAATTTTTTACCTGAAGGATTTTTCAAAGACATGTTGATTGGTGGAATTATTGATGGAGTGGGAGGGGTAATTGTATTTCTACCAAATATATTAATCCTGTTTTTCTTTATTTCATTAATGGAAGATACAGGCTATATGGCTCGGGTAGCCTTTATTATGGATAAACTAATGCATTTTTTAGGCTTACATGGGAAATCTTTTATTCCGTTAATCATGGGATTCGGATGTAATGTGCCGGCAATAATGGCTACAAGAACTATTAAAAATCCCGGTGACAGGCTTGTTACTATGCTTATTTTACCATTCATGTCGTGTAGTGCACGTTTACCGGTTTATATATTAATTGCGGGAGCAGTATTTCCTCATCATGCTGGAAATGTTATATTTTCTTTATATCTATTTGGAATTCTTCTTTCAATCATTTTTGCCATTATATTTAAATCTACTTTATTTAAGCAAAAAGAATTTCCTTTTGTAATGGAACTACCTCCTTATCGAAAACCAACTATAAGGGTTACAATAAGCCATATGTGGTTTAAAGGAAAGCAGTACCTTAAAAAAATGGGAGGAGTTATTTTAATTGCCTCAGTAATTATTTGGTTATTGGGTTATTTTCCCAGAAATCATGAGTATTCGAAAAATTATGACCAATTGATTGAAAATACTAAACCACAGAATCACGAACTAATTAATCAATTAAAGATTGAGAAGGAAAGTGAACGTCTGGAAAAATCTTTTATCGGATATATCGGAAAATTTATCGAACCAGTTATCAGACCATTAGGTTTTGACTGGAAAATGGGGGTTAGTCTGGTTACAGGTATGGCCGCAAAAGAAATTGTGGTAAGCACAATGGCGGTGCTTTACCAAGCTGGGGATGATAATGCAACATCCGGTTCTCTAACTACTAATTTACAAAATCAAACCTATCAAAGCGGAAAAAAAATTGGCCAGCAAGTTTTTACACCAATTGTTGCTTATTCATTTTTATTGTTTGTACTTATTTATTTACCATGCATAGCTGTAATTGCTGCTATTAAAAGAGAGGCAGAAGGATGGAAATGGGCTGCTTTTCTAGTATTTTATACTACTTTTGCCGCATGGTCTGTATCATTTATTGTCTACCAGGTTGGAAGTTTTATTTTTTTATAAATTAACTTCCAAATAATATAGTCACTCCATTTTGATTATTTCAGTATAAATTGTATTTTGAAATGAATTAATCGATATCATTATTTAATAATTATGTTTGAAAATGCATCTTTTGATTGGTATACTTACATTATTCTTCCATTTTTTATATTTATTGCGCGTATTACTGATGTTTCGTTAGGGACTTTACGAATCATTTTTGTTTCAAAGGGATATAAGACCATAGCTCCACTTATAGGGTTTGTTGAAATTTTAATATGGATTGTTGCTATAAGCAAAATTATCCAGAATATTGACGATTGGGCTTGTTATATTGCCTATGCAGGAGGATTTGCAGTTGGAAATTATGTTGGTATGCGCCTGGAAGAAAGACTAGCCATTGGTTTTGAATTGGTACGGGTAATTACCCAAAAGGATGCAAGTGAGTTAATTCTAAAGTTAAAAGGTCAGGGATACGGTATAACAACAATAAAAGCTCAAGGAACAACAGGAGATGTGGCAGTAATATATTTAATTATCAATCGGAAAAAAATAAAGGATGTGATTGATATCATTAAAAAATATAATCCAAATGCTTTATATACAATTGAAGACCTCCGTTTTGTAAGTAAAGAAATATTTTACAATACTAAACTTAAAGCAAAAAGAAATTTATTTTTAAAGCGAA
>CAZBZX010000394.1:0-4252 GCA_964496465.1 uncultured Bacteroidales bacterium | reverse complement strand
TTTCATTATCAAATAATGAATTGATTTTTAGATAATAAACATTTATAAAAAGAAAAATTAGTATAAAAATCTTTATTTTTGCAGAAATTTAACAAACTTGATGAGTATAAACAATAGTATTGAGTATAAAAAATTATTACATACCATTTTGGAAGGAGTATTCAGAAAAAAAGGACAGGAAATTGTTGAATTAAATCTTGAAAAAATTGAAGATACATTCTGTAGATCATTTATTATTTGCCATGCTGATTCATCAACACAAGTAAGGGGAATAGCTGAATCAGTTCAGGAAGTTGTAAAAAGTGAACTTAAAACTTCGGCCTGGCATGTTGAAGGTATGGAAAATCTACAATGGGTTTTATTAGATTATGCTGATATAATTGTTCATATTTTTCAAAAACAATTTCGGGATTATTACAATTTAGAAGAATTATGGGCAGATGCTGAAATTAACAAATATGAGGATAACGGAAATTTTATTAATTTATTAAACGAAAATGAACGAACCTGAAAAACAAAAAAATATCAACATGAACCCAAATCCAAAAGGTGGAAAACCTGGTAAACCAAAATTTAATACTTTTTGGATATATGCATTAATAGCCTTAGGATTTATCATTATCAGTCAATACTTTGGATCTAGTAATAATGCAATTGAAATTACTTGGTACAAATTCGAAAAAGATATTTTAGCTACACATGATGTTGAAAAAATTGTTATTATAAATAAGGAAATAGCAGAAATCTATATCAGAAAAGATAGATTGGAAGATCCAAAATACAAAGAACTTTCAGAGAGAGGATTTACAAAATCCCCAGGACCCGGTCCACATTATAAAATAACAATAGGCTCAGTTGATAAATTTGTTGAACAACTCGAAGCAGCCACACAAGATTTTCCTGAAAAGGTGCCATATAGCTATAAAAATAAAACTAGTTACGGAGACATATTTACCTATTTACTTCCAATTATAGTATTAGTGGCCATTTGGATTTTTATCTTCAGGAGAATGAGTGGTGGTGCAGGCGGAGGAGCCGGTAATATATTTAATGTAGGAAAATCCAAAGCAACCTTATTTGATAAAGAATCAAATGTAAAAACTGATTTTAAAGATGTTGCAGGACTTGAAGAAGCTAAGGTAGAAGTAATGGAAATTGTTGATTTTCTTAAAAATCCGAAAAAATATACACAACTTGGGGGTAAAATTCCAAAAGGAGCATTGCTGGTAGGACCTCCCGGAACGGGAAAAACTTTATTGGCTAAAGCAGTTGCAGGTGAAGCAAATGTTCCATTCTTCTCTATTTCAGGAAGCGATTTTGTTGAGATGTTTGTTGGGGTAGGAGCATCAAGAGTAAGGGATTTGTTCCGTCAGGCAAAAGAAAAAGCACCTTGTATAGTTTTTATTGACGAAATTGATGCAATTGGTCGTGCCAGAGGTAAAAATCCAAATATGGGAGCTAATGATGAAAGAGAAAACACACTAAATCAATTGCTTACAGAAATGGATGGCTTCGGAACAAATGTTGGTGTAATTATTCTTGCAGCTACAAACCGTGCCGATATTTTAGACAGGGCCTTATTACGTGCCGGACGATTCGACAGACAGATTCATGTTGAACTTCCTGATTTAAATGAAAGAAAAGATATTTTTAAAGTTCATATTAAACCACTTAAATTAGACAGTGACGTTGATGTTGATTTTCTTTCGAAGCAAACGCCAGGATTTTCTGGTGCTGATATAGCCAATGTTTGTAATGAATCGGCGCTAATTGCAGCTAGAAAAAACAAGAAAAAAATACATAAACAAGATTTTCTTGATGCAGTTGACCGGATAATTGGAGGATTAGAAAGAAAGAATAAAATTATATCAAAATTAGAAAAAAAGACTATAGCTTACCATGAAGCAGGTCATGCCACTGTTAGCTGGTTGCTTGAACATGCTAATCCACTGGTAAAAGTTACCATAATTCCCCGGGGAAGGGCATTAGGTGCAGCATGGTATTTACCAGAAGAAAGGCAAATAACAACTACAGAGCAAATGTTTGACGAAATGTGCGCTACTTTAGGAGGAAGAGCTTCGGAAGAAATAAATTTTGCCCGTATTTCAACAGGAGCCTTAAATGATTTGGAAAGAGTTACTAAACAGGCCTATGCCATGGTAACCTACTTTGGTATGAGTGAAAACATAGGTAATATAAGTTTTTATGATTCATCAGGACAAAGTGAATATGCTTTTAATAGACCTTATAGTGAAAAAACTGCTGAATTAATTGATAAAGAAGTTAAAGATTTAGTTGATAAAGCATATTCCCATGCAAAAAATACACTTCTGAATAATAAGGAAAAATTAATTGAATTAGGTGAACTTCTCTTAGATAAAGAAGTAATTTTTAGTGAAGACCTGGAAAAGATATTTGGAAAACGTAAATTCGAAAAAGAAGAAATCGCTTTAATTAAAAACGGATCAGAAAATAACTCTAAATCAAAAAAAGTACGCAATTCAAAAAATAAGGATAGTTAATTATGGAAAAAGACTGGGAATTAATATATTCAGCTGAAAAACCTTATCAAGCAGAGTTAGTTAAACAAATGTTGGAAAATAATAAGGTTAATGCAGTACTTATAAATAAACAAGATTCATCCTATCAGACTTTTGGAAATGCAGAAGTTTATGTAAATTTGAGCAATAAAGAAAGAGCATTGCAATTAATTAAAGATTCAGATATTGAGTAATTTTTCAAAACGAACTTTAACAGGCATTTTAATTGTAGCATTCATTATAAGTGCCATTTTACTAAGTAAAATATCATTTTTCTTTCTTTTTCTATTAGTTGTTTTTTTAAGTGCACAGGAATTCTACAACCTGTCTACTTTTGAACATGTAAAACCTCAACGAAATTATGGTTCAATAGTGGCTATCATTATTTATATCATGTTTTATTTTTATGCGCAACATAGTGTAGATGAAAAAATATTTTTGCTCATTATTCCATTAACCATCAGTTTTTTTCTTATTGAACTCTTCAGAAAGGAAAAGCATCCATTCCAGAATGTTGCTTATACTATTCTTGGAATAATATATACTAGTTTACCTTTTTGCTTATTTCATTTTTTTGTATTTAATGGTGAAACAGTTATCATTTACAATCCAAATTTATTATTTGGATTTTTCATACTAATGTGGTTATATGATACTGGTGCTTATTTATCTGGTTTACTTTTTGGGGCTACACCTTTATTTAGGAGAATATCACCAAAAAAAACATGGGAAGGTTTAATAGGTGGGGCAATAATTGCTGGGTTTACAGCATGGCTTTTAAGCTCAATATTTAAAGAATATACCATATTTGATTGGCAAACAATTGCAGCCATTATTGTTGTTATGGGTACCTTTGGAGATTTAACAGAATCCCTATTCAAAAGGAGTATTGATGTTAAAGAATCAGGACATGTACTTCCAGGACATGGTGGAATTCTTGATCGGTTTGATGGTGTTTTGATGGCAGCGCCAATTGTTTATATGTATATAAAAATGATTTATTAATAGATTATGATTCATAAAGAAGGTCGAAATTTCCTTATATGCATTTTAGTAATATTTGTAATTGCAAATTATCTCTTCTTTTCCATTTTTGTTTTAATTCCTTCCTTTTTGGTCTATTGTTTTTTTCTTTCATTTTTCAGGGTTCCAAACAGAAAAGTTGTTGAATGTAACAATTTATTATATGCACCTGCTGACGGAAAAATTGTAGCTATTGAAGAAACTTTTGAAGAAGAATATTTAAAGAAAAAATGTCTTCAAATTTCCATATTTATGTCGATTTGGAATATACATATAAATTGGATTCCAATAAGTGGTACAATCAAATTCTTTAAATACCATGATGGGAAATACCTGGTTGCGCGACATCCAAAATCATCAGCTGATAATGAAAGAACAACAGTTGTTATAGAAACTAAATCAAATACTGAAATACTTCTAAGACAAATTGCCGGATTTGTTGCTCGAAGGGTAAAGTCGTATATAGCTGAAAACGAAGTTGTAAAACAAGGCAATCAATTAGGTTTTATTAAATTCGGATCGAGGGTTGATATTCTTATTCCGATTGGGACTAAAATAAATATTGCTTTAAACCAAAAAGTCAGGGGAAATAAAACTATTATAGCCGAACTGTGAAAAAAATGTTAAAATCCTCTTTTTAACACTAGCTTAACAAACATAATCTCATTCCAATTGTATTTTAGTCTATG
>CAZBZX010000393.1:0-4261 GCA_964496465.1 uncultured Bacteroidales bacterium | reverse complement strand
GTTGATATACTCACCTTTGTATTATTAACAGTTAATATTTTATTCGCACAAGCTTCCAATGTTGATCCTGTTGTAACAATATCATCAATTAATAATACATGTTTGTTTTCAATAGCTTTTTCATTTTTAATACTAAAAATTTCTTCAACATTTTGCCATCTTTCATAGCGGGTTTTCTTTGTTTGCGTTGCAGATTCAATATTCCGATGTAAACAATTTGTAATTACAGGCTTCTTTAATTCAACACTTATTCCTTTTGCAATTATTTCACTTTGGTTATAACCCCTTTTCTTCAATTTTCTCCAATGTAATGGAACTGGAATAATAACATCAATAATGCTAAATTCGTTAAATTTAGAAAGTTTTTTACCAAGTATCCTACCAAATTCAAATCCAACTTCTTTATTATTTCTATATTTTAATTCATGCATTAATTGCTGAAACTTTCCTCCTTTTTGAAATGTATATAAAGCAAAAACATTTTCTATATTTACCCTCCCCCAAAATAACTTTGCTACTTCATTATCAGATAGATTAGGAATCGATGCTTTTGGGATATCTAATAAACATTTAGTACATATTATTTTTTCATTTTTAAATAATGTTTCTTCGCAAGTAATACATTTTTCGGGGTATAACAGATTAATAAAATCTTCCGCTAACGTTAAAATGTTCATTTTTTTACATTTTGCGCTGATTTGCTTCTCTTATCCATTCAACTTTTCTACCAATTAATGAAATTCCTATATAACCTTTTACATGTAAAATATTATCATCATCCTCAAACCAAATATTACATTTGTATGTATTTCCGGTTTTTGGATCGTAAATAGTTCCTTCATTCCATTCATTATTACTTTCATCATATTTAAATCCATTTAAAAGCATCAATTCTAATATAGGTCTTGTTTGTAAATTCACATCAGGATTTTCATCGTCAATTTTTGGTGTCCCATCTTCTTCATTCGGTTCATCAAGCCAAATAATTTTTCCATAATATTTTCCATTGGTGGCTTTAAAGATTTTTATTTGGGAATCTCCTTCCTGAGTAAGCCAAAAACCTATTATTTTATTCGCATCCTGTGCAATAACATTGATAAAAAATACCGATAGTGCAACAATAAATAATTTTTTCATAATAATCTATATTTAGTTTAAGATAATGAATATACTACTTTTCTAATAAATTGCATATAATAACATTATTTAAAAAATACAAAAAGTATGTAAAAATGCATTAATAGTAATAATAAAGGTTTATAAATTAATAATAATTTTTATACCTATAAATTAATCTTAAATTTAATTGTTCTATCTAATTTATAATCCAGTACAAAATTATATTTTTGTGGTTGGTTTTTTAAAGGAGAAAATGAAAAAAGAAAGAGTCAAAATTAAAGAATTATTAGCATCAACAGAAACAGGGAAAATTGTTCATGTTAAAGGATGGGTAAGAACAAAAAGAGGCAATAAACAAGTAAATTTTATTGCGCTGAATGATGGATCGACTATTAATAATATTCAAGTTATTGCTGATGTGCCCGAAATTGGAGAAGAATTATTAAAAAAAGTTACTACCGGGGCATGTATTGCAGTAACAGGAGAGCTAAAAGAATCACCAGGACAGGGACAATCAGTAGAGATTCATGCTAATAACATTGAAGTATATGGAACCGCTGATGCGGATACATATCCTCTTCAGAAAAAAGGACATTCTTTCGAATTCTTAAGGGAAATTGCACATTTACGTCCTCGTACTAACACTTTTGGTGCAGTTTTCAGAATTCGTCATGCGTTGGCTTTTGCTATTCATAATTATTTTAATGAAAAAGGATTTTATTATTTACATACACCCATAATTACTGGATCGGATTGTGAAGGGGCTGGAGAAATGTTCAGGATATCTACACTTGATCCTAAAAATCCTCCTTTAAATAAAGATGGATCAATAAATTATTCTGAAGATTTTTTTGGTAAAGAAACCAATTTAACCGTATCTGGCCAGTTGGAAGGTGAATTAGGAGCTATGGCGCTTGGTGAAATTTATACTTTTGGCCCAACTTTCAGGGCTGAAAATTCTAATACTCCACGTCATTTGGCTGAATTTTGGATGATTGAACCAGAAATGGCTTTTTATGATTTTAGCGATAATATGGATTTGGCTGAAGATTTTTTAAAATACCTTATTAAATATGCGCTTGAAAATTGTATGGATGATCTTGATTTTATGAATAGAATGATTGATAAAGAATTACTTGAACGTTTAAATTTTGTTGTTAATAATGAATTTGTAAGATTGACTTATACGGAAGGTATTGAAATTTTAAAAAATTCAGGGCAAAATTTCGAATTCCCGGTAGAATGGGGTCTCGATCTGCAATCAGAACATGAACGATACCTCGTTGAAAAACACTTTAAAAAACCAGTCATTCTTACTGATTATCCAAAAGATATTAAAGCTTTTTATATGAAGCAAAATGATGATGGAAAAACAGTTAGGGCAATGGATGTATTGTTTCCAAAAATAGGAGAAATTATTGGCGGTTCACAACGAGAAGAAAACTATGATAAATTATTATCCCGAATCAGGGAAATGAAAATTCCTGAAAAAGACATGTGGTGGTATCTTGAAACACGTAAATTCGGAACAGCTCCACACAGCGGATTTGGATTAGGTTTTGAGCGGCTTGTTGTATTTGTAACCGGTATGGCTAATATTCGTGATGTAATTCCATTCCCTCGCACTCCAGGTAATGCAGAATTTTAATGTGTTTATTTTTTATTATCAGGTACAAACTCCAATGAAATAGAATTTACACAATGCCTTGTATTTTTAGGTGTAAAACCTTCGCCTAAGAATACATGACCTAAATGTGCCCCGCATTTTGCACAAACAATTTCTGTTCTTCTGCCATCTTTATCAGGAATTCTTTTTACAGCACCTTCAATTTCTTCATCAAAACTTGGCCAGCCACAACTCGACGTAAATTTATCATCCGATTTATATAAAGCAGAACCACATCTTTTACAATAATAAGTCCCGGGTTTATAAAAATCATTATACTTACCGGTAAAAGGTTGCTCAGTACCCTTATTGATAATTACATATTCTTCAGCTTTTGTTAACGCTTTATATTTCATCGTATCCTGGCATTTTGAATTAAAAAATGTTGTTATTAAAAAAATCGAAATAATAAGGTATTTCATTGTTTAAATTTTATGAATTAAACAGCTGATTAATAGAAATGTTTAATAATTTTCAATTATAATAATATTTTCTTTTTGTTTTCAAAACTCATAAAATAAACTGGAATAGTGATCTCTAACAGGATTTTTGCAAAGATAATAAAGAAAAAAATGGTTTTTTTTAAGTAAATTGGCACAGTATTTTGTGGGAATTGAAATTGAATTATTTGAAGGTATGTTAAATCAGAAATTACAACAAAAATTACTTCAAAAATTATCTCCTCAGCAAATTCAAATGATAAAGCTGTTGGAAATTCCTAGCATGCAACTTGAACAACGAATAAAAAAAGAACTGGAAGAAAATCCAACCTTAGAAGAAGGACGTATTGAAGAAGATCCTGAAGATGTAGACATTAAAACTGAAGATGATATTCCTGATAATGATATTGATGACGTAAGTATTGATGAGTTTATAAATAATGATGATATTCCTACTTATAAATTAAATATCAATAATTATTCAAAAGATGACAGGCATATTGATATCCCCTTTTCAATTGGGTCAACTTTTCATGATCATCTGGAAACTCAATTGGGATTAAGAAACCTGGCTGAGAGAGAATATAATTTGGCAAAATATTTATTGGGAAATTTAGATGATGACGGGTATATAAGAAGAAAATTATCAGCAATAGCCGATGATTTAGCATTTACTCAAAATATTAAAACAAATGAAGATGAATTGCTTGAAATTTTAAAAATTATTCAGGATTTCGAACCAGTTGGTGTAGGGGCAAGAGATTTACAGGAATGTCTCCTGCTTCAACTTGAAGCAAGAGACAGGACCGATCCTATTATTGATCTTTCTTGGAAAATATTAAAATACTTTTTTGATGAATTTACAAAAAAGCATTACGATAAAATAATTGAAAGACTGAAAATAACAGAAGAGGATTTAAGAGATGTAATTGAAGAAATTGTAAGGTTGAATCCAAAACCCGGAGGTTCATATTCGGATCCTCAAAATAAATCATTTGATCATATCATACCTGATTTTGTATTAGAAAATAAAGAC
>CAZBZX010000392.1:0-4263 GCA_964496465.1 uncultured Bacteroidales bacterium | reverse complement strand
TGCGCTGTCGGCATTGGTTTCATACACATTATTTATTATCCTGACCATATTGCTGGGTAAAGGGGTCAAATAATTTATTCAGGAAATTTTGAGGAATTCCTATTCCTGAGTCCTGGATAATAATTTCCAGGTTAAATAACAAATTATCATCATTTTTTCCAGATTCATCGTAAAGGTCTTTTATTGAAATATTGATAAATCCTTTATCAGTAAATTTTATTGCATTTCCTACCAGATTAATGAGAACTTGCCGCAACCTTATTTCATCAATAAAAATGGAATTGGGAATGGTTTTTGAAATTTCAATGCTTAAATTAATACCTTTTTCGTCAGCTTTAATGATAAACAGTTGTATTACATCTTCTATAACAGATTTTATATCACAGTAATTAGCTTGTATCTCAAACTTACCGCTTTCTATCTTAGAAATATCTAATATGTCATTAATAATCGATAACAAGGTGTTTCCACTTGATAAAATAGCATTTGTACATGTTAATTCATTTTTATCCTTTATTTTATACGACAGTAGTTTGGCAAAGCCCAGTATAGCATTCATAGGCGTGCGAATTTCATGGCTCATATTTGCTATAAATTCACTTTTGGCTTTATTTGCACTCTCTGCTATTTCTTTAGCCAATTTTATTTCATTTTCAGCTTTTTTTTGTTCGCTTATATCAATAATAATCCCTCTTAGCCCGGTAATCGAATTATTTACTATTATTGATGATGAAAACATAATTACCGGAATTTCATGTCCGTCTTTTGTTATGCATTCATAATCAATAGGATTATCATCTAATTCTGTATCTTTTTGTAAATTTCCCCTTATATTATTCAGTAGTTTTTTATGATATGATTTTTTAACAAAACTGAAAATGTTATTTTCTTTTACTTTTTCTAAATCAGTATATCCAAATAATTCCAAACCAAATTTATTAAAGTAGTTTATATTTCCCATTAAATCAATTTCAAAAACTGTTTGGGGCAATAGGTCTGTTAATTCCCTGAATTTTTGTTCGCTTACATGTAAGTTCTGGTTAGCTTTACTCCTTAATAAGGCAAATTTAAGCTGACTTGAAATTTCTTCAATAGTATTATCATGATCTGAATATTTAACAGCATGAACGGTAGAATAAAATTCAAAAATGATGTAAATTTCAAAGTCAATTTCAATAGGAAACCCAAATCCTGTTTTTATTTGCACATCTTTTAAAGCTTTTTTTATTGTTTTATCTGAGCAATTATCAATAATATCCTCAAAATAAACAGGTTGTTTCTTGTATAATATTTGATGAATTATTCCTTTTACGTGCCTGTAAGCAAGTCTATTGAATAATTTTTTTATTGGAATATATTTTACTTCATCTTTTAAATGCCAGAAACGTGTGGATTTATAACTTTTTTTACCGAAATTTAAAGGAATATAAGCATGACCGGCATCGAAATTGAAATATTTGGCAATTTGGGCTATTGCTATATGTATAATATCTTCTTCAGTTATAGCAGAATTTATTAATAGTGTAAAATTCTTTAAAAAAGTTGCTTTTTTATCATTTTTTTCCAATGCAATAATTGCTTCTTCTAATTCCTTGGTTCTTTGAATTACCCTTTCTTCAAGTTTTTCATTAAGTAGTTTAATTTCATCCTCGGCTTTTTGCAGCTCAGTAATATCCCTGCTTATGCCTAAAATTCCATTTATATTATTATTGTTATCAATTAAGGGTGTCAAGATAGTTTCTAGTTTAGCGATATTGCCATTTTTTAATTTTACTTTGTACGATTTTTTTATACTGTTCCTGGTATTAATAACCTCATTGTTTTCTTTTTCAAATTTTATAGCTAATTTTTGATTAAACAAGTCTTTATCTTTTTTACCTATAATTTTGTCTTTTTTCAAGCCAATAAAATTTTCAAAAGCATTATTACATTCTATGTATTCGCCTTTACTATTTTTATAAAAGAATAAATCGGGCAGCGCATTTATTAATGAACTTAGAAATGCCCTTTCATTTGATAAATCGTTAGCCAGCTCCATGTATTTCTTTTTACTTGCATGAAGGGCTTTTTCGGCAATTATCCTGTCGTCAATATTTTTTGAAATACCAAATGTCCCAACAGTCTTACCATTTGCATCAATTAATGGCATTTTAGTAGTCAATACATAAGTAATACTGCCATCGGGCCAGGTTTCTTTTTCTTCTAGAATAACTTTTTCACCTGTTTTTATTATTTTTTGTTCATCTAAAAAAGCAGCTTTGGCATGGTCATCAGCAAAAAGATCAAAATCCGATTTGCCAATAATTTTATTCGGGTCATCAATTTTAATGTAATTTGCAAAGGCTTTGTTAACCCTTATAAACTTGCTATTTAAGTCTTTAAAATATATATTATCAGGCACACTGTCCATAAATATATTTAATAAATGTCTCTCTCGAGCCAGCTGTATTTCAACTTTTCGCCGTTCTGCAATGTCTTTACCAATTGTTTGAATTTCGAATAATTGACCTTTATTAAATATGGCTGTGAATGCCCATTCGTTCCATGATTTTTGTTTATTGAAATGAATAAACTCAAATTCTTTTATAAATGAAGGATTATTTATAGTAAGGAGACGCAATGATTTTTTTATTTCCTGACCCACCGATTTTTCAAAAAACTGGTATATATCAAAATTAATAAGTCTTTCAGGTTGAACGGTAACATAGTTGGCAAAACTATTGTTAACAAAAGAAAGTTGCCCATTAGGTTGCCAACGGGTAATAAAATCAGGACTGTTTTCTACAATAGCAGAGTACTTAGTTTCACTTAATAATAATTTGTCCCTGGTATGCTTGCGGATTATAGCATGCCTTATAATTTTCATTATTTCAGATGTGTTCAGCGTCGATTTTACAAAATAGTCCTGGGCCCCGCAAACAATGGTTTTATTTCCCAGGTTTTCGTCATCGGTCCCGGTCATTACTATTATCGGGGCATGTTTTTCGATTTTATAAAGCGCAATTATTGTTTGAACATCTTTGCTGTCGGGTAAATTTAAATCGGCAATAATAGTATCATATGAAAATTTTTTAATTAACTCTTTGGCTTGTTTTAAATTTGTTGCCACGCTAATATCAAATTCAAACTTAGGGATAGTCCTTATAACTCCTGATAAATAGTAGCAAAAATCAAGATTGTCTTCCAGGATTAGGATTTTTTGTATGTTATTATTTATCATGTTAATTTCAGTTAAATAAAGAATTTATTCCCCGTTGGTTCGTTTGTTTCCACCCATAATTTTGTTTAGTGCGATTAAGTAATTTACAATTTATGGCTTACTCCACGATTATTTCACAAATGAATTCCTGCCCTTAGGTTATTCTTTACAAGTAAAATATAAATTAAATCATTAGTCATTTTAATTTCATTTTAATGAATATTAACAAAGGTAAACCTAAACTTTTCAATTGCTTTCATTATTTATAATATTGTTTAACTTATTAGGTTTTATTAAATAGCAGTAAGCCCCTTGATTGTATATTTTTTTGATAGTATTATAAAAAACATTCTGTACCTGTTCAAATCTCACCTTTCTTCCATCTAACCAGTAATTAATGGGACATATATAAAATAATTTTTTTAATCAAATAATTCCTCGTGGCTTGCCACGGGGATAGTCAATTTTAAGAATTTTCTTTATTTATTCTATAGTAATACAACCAATTATACGATTTGCTTCTAATTTAGCAATTTATCGCTTATTAAAACTTACAATGCTATTGCATATTTATATTTTTTATTAAAATACAATTTTTTATAATAAAATCCAATTGTTGATGGTTTTTTGTATTGATAATCAGTATTTTGAATTATAAAAATGGTGAATTAGATTATTAATACGAATTAAGGATTAAAAATTATTATTAATAAACAACACTTAGCTTGTTGCTTGATCCTGGTTTCTGGTTTTTCATGAATATGGTTTGATTTTTACCTATTTTTAAAATACTATATAATGAGTTAAAAAGACTTAGAAATATATCAACTTGCTTATAAATTAGCAATTGAAGTTCATAAAATGAGTTTAACGTTACCAAAATATGAACTTTATGAGCAGGGCAGCCAAATTAGAAGATCAGGTAAAAGTATTAAAGACACGATTGTAGAAGGGTATGACACAAAAAGGTATAAAGATGAATTTATTAAATTTTTAACTTATGCCCAACGTTCTTGTGATGAATCAATTTCACAATTAACCATGATTAGTGACATTCATTTTCC
>CAZBZX010000391.1:0-4264 GCA_964496465.1 uncultured Bacteroidales bacterium | reverse complement strand
CTGTAATAGCACTTAAAGATTTGACTTCTTCAGAAATTGAAGTAAAATTAGTTCCAAACCCGGTATCAATTCAAGAAGTAATTGTTAGAGTTGATGATCCTTTGAAGCTATTAAAAATGGCGTTAAATAAAATACCTGTTAATTATTCTGATAAACCTGCCATGCTTACTGGTTTTTATCGTGAAACAATAAAGAAAAACAGAAACTACGTGGCTGTTTCTGAAGCTGTTATGGATATATACAAAGCTCCTTACAAAGCTGATTTTTCATCTGACAGGGTTAAAATTTTAAAAGGCAGAAAAAGTGCAGATGTTGAAAAAATGGATACCGTATTGTTTAAACTTCAGGGTGGCCCTTCTTCAAGCGTACTACTTGATGTAGTTAAAAATCCTTATAATTTACTTTCTGGAGAATACATTGATTATTACAATTACAGGTATATTGGGATAATTAATGTCGATGAAAAACAAAATTATGTTATTGGCTTTGATCAAAAAGAAGACCTTGATTTACCTTTATATTCAGGAAAAATTTATTTGGATATGGAAAACTTAGCAATTACAAGATTGGATTTTAGTTTAAGCGAATATGGAATTAAAAATGCAAGTCAGGCATTAGTAAAGAAAAAACCGATGAATATGAGAGTGGATGTTTTATATGGAAATTATTTAGTGAAATATAGGGAATTAGACGGAAAATGGTATTTAAATCATGTACGTTCTGAAATGAAGTTTAAATGTAGATGGGATAAGAAATTATTTAGATCTGTTTATAATACAATGTTTGAGATGGCTGTTACAGATATGAGAACTGAAAATATTGAGAAAATTAAATACAGCGAATCTGCAAAATTCTCTGATATATTTATTGATCAAGTGCATTATTTTGAAGATGAAGATTTTTGGGGTGATTATAATTACATTAAACCTGATGAATCAATCGAATCGGCAATTTTGAAACTTAATAAGAAAATAGCAAAGAATTAATTTATAAGTAGAAAATAAAAAACCGGCTAAAGTTCTTTCCTTAGCCGGTTTTTTATTACTTGTTATAATATTTATTTACTTTTATCTTTTTTACCCCCTGATTTAGAAATTGAATCTCTCATTCCTGTATCGGCTTCAATATTTTTCATTTTATAATAATCCATAATACCTAAATTACCGCTTCTGAATGCTTCAGCCATTGCTTTTGGAACTTCTGCCTCAGCCTCAATTACCTTAGCTCTCATTTCCTGAGCTTTTGCAATCATTTCTTGTTCAATTGCAACAGCCATAGCACGTCTTTCCTCAGCTTTGGCTTGTGCAATATTTTTATCTGCATTAGCCTGATCCATTTGTAATACCGCTCCAATATTTTTACCAATATCTATATCAGCAATATCAATGGAAAGTATTTCAAATGCAGTCCCTGCGTCAAGTCCTTTTTGAAGAACAACTTTAGAAATGGAATCTGGATTTTCAAGTACTTCTTTATGCGATCCTGAAGATCCTATCGATGAAACAATACCTTCTCCGACTCTTGCCAGAACAGTATCTTCACCTGCACCCCCAACTAATTGTTTAATGTTAGCTCTTACTGTAACCCTTGCTTTTGCAATTAACTGTATCCCATCTTTAGCAACTGCAGTAACAGGTGGGGTATCAATTACTTTTGGATTAACCGACATTTGAACTGCCTGAAGAACATCTCTACCCGCTAAATCAATAGCTGTAGCCATTTGAAAAGACAAATCAATATTAGCTTTGTCAGCCGAAATTAAGGCATTTGTAACTGCTTTAACATTTCCTCCAGCTAAATAGTGAGCTTCTAAAGCATCTCTGTCAATCTTTAACCCCGCTTTTGTAGAACTTATTAAAGAATTTACAATTACAGCAGGTGGAACTTTTCGGATTCTCATTCCGATTAATGAACTAATAGGAACATAAACTCTTGAAAATACAGCTGAAAACCATAATCCAAGTGGTACAAAATAGAAAAATAACCATAATACAATAATACCAGCAAAAACAAAAATTACATACAAGCCTGTCATTTTATTTATTTTTTAGGTTTAACAATTAATTTCGTGTTTTCTATAGCAATTACTTCAATATCAGTATTTTCATCAATAAATCCAAATTTCGATTTCGCTTCGTAAATCATATCATTTACCATTACTTTACCCATTGGTGCCAATCTTGTTATCGTTTTACCAATTTCACCAATATTAATCTGGCTTTTATCAAAAGATTCGAATTTACTATTAATTTCGCTTTTTAAACCTACATTTTTCCATGTTTTTGCCCTAAATGCAAAAAACATAAGAATAATAGTAGCAATAATGTTAACTGATAAAACAATATATCCTGTTTTTTCATCGAAATAATGAAAAGCAATGTATATTCCACCAACAATTAAAGCAAAACCTCCAACGCCTGCAATTGAAATACCTGGAATTACAAATAATTCAACAAGAACTAATAAAATTCCAATTAATACAATTGCGATTAAAACAGATAAAGTCATATAGTTTATTTAATGGTTACATTTAATCCTCTCTTAATTAAATCATTTTTATATGGCTTAAGCTCATCAAAAGTACCACATTTTACATCGCACATGCCTTTATAATGCGCAATTAATGTACATTGCTCGGCTTGTTCAATATTATGATCGCATACTATAATTAGCGATTCAATAACATAATCAAATGAATTTACATCATCATTGAACAAAACAAGTGCTTTATTCGCTTTTTTAGTTACATCGAATAATTTTTCAAGTTTCGATTTATTTGGCAATATGTCTTGTTTTGACATTATTTTATCAGTTGTTTTTTAATTCCTTTATCGCTTCAGCAATAGGTACTTTTTCCCCATTTTTAAAAGCAACTAGAAAAATTCCTTGATGACCTTTTTCTACTAAAAGATTTTTGAATTCTTTTGCTTTATCAAAGTTATAAAAATTTCCGATAGTATATATCCGTATGCCATTTTCATTTAAGTATTCTTCAATAATTTTATTAGAAGAAAGAGATTTAAAATTATTGAGAATATCAGCAGGCATTTCACCTTTAAATGCACCTATCTGTATTTTTATTTCAATATCAGATGCAGTAGCAGGTGTTGTGTCTTTTTTTACTTCTGGGGCCAATACTGCTGCAGATTTAGGTTCAAATGATTTTGCTTGTTCAGTAGGTATTTTATTGCCATCCTGGTAAGCAACAATAAACGCATCAGAATAACCTTTATCTTTAATAATTTTATTTACGTTTTCAGCTGATTGATATTTTTTAAATAAACCAGCATAATATTTATAATATCCATTTGATGTTGTTTCAGCAGTAATAGGATAAAATCCTTTAAATTTTTCCGGATCTGGTTGAGTGCTAAAAACACCTAACTGAATTCTGTATATAATCCCTGCCGGTAGTTTTATATCCATTGGAATGGGGTTTTCATCATTATATGGTGATGGTTCCATTAACTCAAATTCATTTTTATAGGTAGATATATCAGTCTGATAATTTGTTTGTTCAACAATATTTTGTGTATTATCCAATACGACACTATCAACCTCTCGTGAAATTGTAATAACCGAATCATTAATATTTATTGAATCAGATTGTGCTAGCTCATCATCTATATTAAAAGAATTTAAGATACTGTCAATTGTCTCATCAATAGCATATTGTTCTGTATTAAATTTATTTTTAATAATAGTTGGTTTACCATCATCAATTTCATAGTTTAAAAGGGCCATAATTACTGATTCAAGAATTTCCATTGATCGCATATTAAGCGTATCGGCAGATTTGAGTTTTTTAATTTTATAACTTTCTTTTTTATAACTATCGATATTGGCATGAATATTTCCCGCTGTTTGTAAGTATTTTACTCCTTTATCTATTCTATCAGAAGACCATTCTAAAATCATATCATTATCCTGATATGGTTTTGCTTTAGGAATAACCTCTCTATAAATGTTATATTTTTCAATAGTACTTTTATAAATAGCATCAAACCCATCAATTTTTGTGGAATTAATTTCTTTTTCCAGTTTTTTTAGACTTTTATCAATTTTTTTCAGTTCATTTTTTTCTTTTGTAGATTTTGCAAGGGCTTTCAGCTCTTTTTCCTGATTTTCAAGTTTTTCTGTTCCATCAATTTCATTATGTTTATCAGAAATTGCCATGTTTAATAATTTTATTTGATTTATGTCTTTTTCTCCAATTAACTCAATAACATCAGGTAAAGAAAGGAAGTCTTCAATTTTTGCTTTT
>CAZBZX010000390.1:0-4306 GCA_964496465.1 uncultured Bacteroidales bacterium | reverse complement strand
TTGGTAGTGTCAGTTGCAGTAATAGTCGAAGCTAATGATGCAGTATATATAGGATCGGTTTCAGTTATTGTTCCCAAATCAACCGGGGCCCAATCCGTTCCATTCCAAGCCAGCACCTGTCCATTTTGAAGGCTGCTAAGGTCAACATCAGAAAGATCATCCATGTTTATTTCTGGAAGTTCCAGGACTTTTTCGGCTACAGCAGCATAGGGAACAGATTGAAGCTTAACTGTACCCATCTCTTTACCGCCTTCACCCATATCCAATTCTACTTTTACAAAATATTCATCAGCTGTCCAGTCAATATTTTTAAAATACATCACGCTTCCTTCACCGGTATTAAAGCCTTCACCAATTACTAAAGTGAACAATCCAAGATTATTGGTTTTAGCATAATGTACTTCCTTCCATACAAGGGATTGATTTGTTTCGTTTGCCAATACTGAAACTTCAATAGTTATATTTTCACTGGCAATTGGGATGCCGTCACTGTTTCGTAAAACAGCCTGATAATTAAATCCTTGTGGAATTACTTCCTGAGATCTGGCATTATTTAATACTATAAACATTGCCAATGCTACGATAAAGGAAGTCCGAAAAATAAAACATTGATTTCTCATGATGCAATTATTTTAATTTTATTATTTTTAATTCGCTTATAATATCGGAGGTTGATTCATCAATAAGGATGATATAAAAATCTCCTGAATGAATCTCCTTAAAATCAATAGAAATATTAATACTACTATTAGTTGGGTTAAAAAAACAAGGCATTTCATATTGTTTTCCTAGTAAGTCAACTATTTTCACTAATATATCTGAACTTGTATTGTAATTTTGGATTGAAACATTAAGCATAGACATGACAGGATTAGGGAATGCCTTGATTTGCACATTTTCATATTTATCCATAATATTAACGGATTCAATTATAATAAATGGCTGCTGAAAGCCCTGCGTCAATATTACCTGGCTATCGGGTGTGGCAAAAATATTCACCATAGGTTCGCCAATTGTAAAGGAGATACTTATATCGCTTTTTTCAACAGATGTGCCAGCATTTGTAATAACCTTATTGGTAATTTGCTGTGTAAAACCTGATAATTGGTATAAAACAGTAAGAATAAGAAATTGGACAATTGTTCTCATATGAATACAATATAATTAAACGTTTGTAATACAATTGTTTATGAAAATTGTATTAAATTTTGTGGTTTTTATTCGTATTAAAATACTCATGAGGCTCCACTTCGTTTCGGTTGTTACCTCACAATAAAAATAATTTTCAAAGGTGTTCGGTGAACCTTCATCATCAAAGCTTTTATTACTTAAATTTATATATTCATGTCCTTTTGTCTTTACTACCTCTGAAATAATTAATCTTAATGATGAAGGTTTCATCCATTTAAATTTATTTATGATCACTCATTTGACCAGTTATGATAAGGGCTCAGACTTTTTGGTTTAAATATTGAAAAATGATATTTATCGGCCTTGTTTTTACCAATTAAATAACCCACTGTTATTTCATGGCTGCCATTAGAACTACCAGATAATTCCCTCGCAGGTAATTCATAAGAATAATGTATCGCAATTTTTTCGTAGGGTGAAGCTCCAACTGATATTCCAATATTAGAATTATTCAGATTAATACCAGCCCAAACCATATTTTGATATACAATAAGAGTAGCTAATTCAGCAAATACCGGTCCCCCGGCCACTTTTTGAATAACCAGTGCTGATAATACATCAAAAGCATAATTAATAGTATATTGATACATGCCATATAACCTGAAATATGGCATCATGGTGTAAATACAATTATCATTTACCAATTGATTTTTACATTCGGATTTTAATAAGCGGGGTATATGTAATCCACCATTAAACCTATTATTTGAATAATTAGCACTAAAACCTACATTAAATGCTGAACCGGAAACAAGCTGGTATTGTGTAATTAAAGGATCAACAGCGCCTTCCCCGTAACTGTTTGAAAGTTCGGTGTAATTTCCAATAATCTCAGTAAGAAGTGCAAGACTAACATACTGTTTTTCATGAAGTTTAACATGATACGTATAGTTTACAGCAGCAGAAGTGTTTCTGAAAATTCCAGCCTTATCATTCATCAGCAATACACCGAAACAGGCGTTTCCTGTAATCGGGCCATTTATAGTTAACATACTGGTTTGAGGAGAACCATTAATTCCAGCCAAATCGTTGCGGTAAGAAGCAAAAGCCTCATAATTTTGATTAAATCCTGAAAATGCTGGAGATAAGGCATAACGATTAATTAAATATTGCTTATTTAATGGTACCTGTTGGGAATGAACAATAACAGCAATGAATATAAGAATACTAAATACTTTATATCTCATGAGTATAAATTTTAATTTACTACATGTGATTTTTAAGTAAAAAATCTAAACTATTTCGTCTTCACTTATCGCCATTAATATTGATTTATTTAAGTATATTAATATTTCCTGTTGTTTTAAAATCACCCACTGTAATGCTGTAATAATAAGGGCCGGCAGGAAGAGACACTCCATTAAAATCGCCATCCCAGTCGTTTTGATAATTCAGGTTCTGATATACTTCCTTTCCATACCTGTTATATATAACAACAGAACATTTTTCATACGAATCAAGGTTCTTTACAGTAAAATAGTCATTAATTCCATCACCGTTCGGACTCATAATATTGTTCTCAATCAGTACTTTTTCCACCGGGTAAACCTTAACATATACCGTATCAAAAACCGAACACCCATTATCAGTAACTTTACACCAATACATACCTGTTTCACTAATAATTATACTATCTTCATTAACACCTGTAGACCATAAAATGCTTTCATAACTTCTTTCGGTTGATAAAGTAGCAGTGTTTCCTTCAAAAAGAATTGTATCCGGGTTTACATTAATTCTCATTATCGGCAAGGTATCTATTGTTACAGCTACTTGCATCGAATCCCTACACCCATTATTGTATTTAACAACCAATTTAGACTGAAACTCTCCAGTTTCCGAATATATATATTCAGTATTTTGAGTAATAGTTGAAGTATTATAACCGTCACCCATTGACCAATTAAAACTTGAAATGCTGTCGGTAAAATAAGAAGATAGATTAGTAAAATAAACAGGTTCTTTTAAACAATTACCAGAATAACTAAAATCCACGCCCGGTTTATTTAATATTGTTAAGTTTTTAACTATTTCTGCTGCACACCCATCATCTGAAAAAACCCGAAGCCTAACAGATTGGTTTCCTATAGTAGAATACATGTATTGAGTATTATGAGTATTCACTGAATCTTCAATAATGCCATCATTATTGAAATCCCAATATACTTTTTCAATTGATGCCTGATATATGGTTGACTGGTTCTCAAATTCCAGCAGTTCATTCTGGCATAGATTAGAATTAATTTCAAATTCAGCTGATGGTATGAAATATACTGGTATTACTTTTGAAACTACAAAATCGCTTGTATCAGTAATCACTTTTAAACTAACAAAATTTCCAGTAGACTTAGTTTGATAACTAACAATCTGACCTTTTCCATCATCATATATATTATCACCGTTAAAATCCCAAACATAATTGGTATCATTAACATTTATTACATTATTGGCAGATAAAACAGTGGTATTACCAAGACAAACTGTATTAAAAGTAAAATCGATTGATTGCGTTTTACCAATAAATAAAATAGAAAGTAGAAGTAAAGTAACTATAGCTTGCTGCAAGTAAATCAAATAATTATATTAATATTTTTAGAAAATTATATAAAATAATTATGTATGTCAATAGTTTTGTTTAATATTTAAAAATTAATTGATAAACAAACTATTTTAATTGATGAAATGTAAAATTTTATTAATTAATGAATTATTTATTTCCAAGTGAAATAATTAATTATTATGCTGCCTGCAGGGCAATTCTCTAAACATACTAATTAACATCAGTTTAACGTAAATTATTTTTTTTATTTTCTCTTGTCCTTTTGACCAAAAGGACCAAAAGTCAAGACAAAAATATGCTTCCACGCTCTCTGTCCAATCGGCAAATTAAATACGGAAAGCGAGGTAAGCTTCTTTCCGGTTAATTCAGCCGATTGTACATTCACTTCTATCGCAGGCCCGCAATTTTTTCAGGCCAACACACCGTTTTTTAAACCTAAAAGCTTATTGAAGAACCTCGCATCAAGATACGAGGAATCTTCGATCCTTTTATATCTATTTTTTTTGTGTTCGCTAACCCCGCAGCAAGCTACGGGGAATGCGCTCACAGGATTCA
>CAZBZX010000389.1:0-4325 GCA_964496465.1 uncultured Bacteroidales bacterium | reverse complement strand
CTTGCTTTGGTAAGTATCCGGTAATAACCATTATTATTGCTAATAATATTGAATTTGTGCTTATCAGTATCATCGTTTTTACCTAGAATGGCATTGGTCCCATTTGATGAGTTACCATCTAAAATTTCAAGAATTCTTACAGAATCACTGGCTATTGATTTGAATTTATAATAGCCATCTCTTGCATCTAAAATTCGCCATAATTGATAATTTTCTCCATTTTCAATTCCCTGTTTAACAGATGTCATATAGTCATCATTACCATCCGGGACTTCCATAACCATATTGCTATAATGGTTTCGAATTAAGTAGGCTCCTCCAGGAACAATTTTATTATAGGTGTCAACTGCTTTTTGTTTTATCTTTTTACCCCACATATTGAGTCCATCTGCATTCATGCCGGTATATAATAAAGTAACACAGCTATTCTCCCAATCCCAACCCCACGAAACGATAACTTTATCAATATATTGACCGTTATTCCAAGACATAGTCAATAAACTATCTTCAAGGGTCCATGAATTTACTGAGTTATTATCTATAGTTCCATTCGCAAAAAATTCAATGGTACTGGATGTAGAATGTGGTACAGATTTATTATAAATAAGTAATAAATGTTCCCATTGCCCAATAATTGAATCTTCAGGGATTGAACATTGGGGCACTGCTGCATATCTTTCGGGAGAAAGCACAGGCCAGTCATCTATCCAGAATATTTTTCGCACGTGAAGTACCATGTTGTATATTGAAGAGCTAGGGCGAGCCTGGTTAAACATGTAATAGGTGCCATTGTCCTGAAATACGGCACAATGGCCGGTTCCTTGCCAACCTTCATGATTATTAAAACGATAGGGGGGTTGAATCATTGGCCAATTGTCTGTATATTCTTTCATATTATCCCCATCTATATCGTAATAAGGACCTTCAGGAGTTGTTGATCTTCCTACCCTTACATTATAAAAATCTTCCAGCCAATCATAAGAAACAAATAAATAATACCAACCATTTCTATAACATAATTCTCCTCCCTCAATTGCGGCATGCCTGCCACCCGACCTTGCAGCAATTTTTTTGCCCTTATTTCCAGGAGTTTTTATACCACCTGTGGCAGTATCTAATTCTAAAATATATATTCCATTTTGATAAGATCCATAGGCCATCCAAAGTTTACCAGTAATACTGTCTAATATTACAGTTGGATCAATCGCATTAATTGTATCTTCAGGCGTTGATGAGGCTATTCTACCTTTTTCTACCCAGGGACCATCAGCCGAACTACTAGTAGCATAACCAATAAAAGCAAGATTTACCCCGGAGAGCCCACCAGGTGCTGAATAATAAAGTCTGTATTCATTTTTATACTTATGTAAAAAAGGAGCCCAAATACCATCATCAGTATAATCGGGATTATATTTAAGAAAAAATGCTTTTGCTGAATCAGGAATCCCTTCGAATGCATTACCTAAAAATTCCCAGTTTACCAGGTCTTTAGATCTTCGTTTTAAGGCGCCAGTGCTATGTAAATTGCCGTAAGAAGCATCGGTGCTGTACATATAAAACCAATCGCCGTCTTTATTCACAGTGGGATCGTGCACATTATAATGAGCCCAATTATTTTCCTGGTTAACATACTCATAATATGTGTCGAAATAGGAGGGTCCTATATAATTGTTAATATCACATTTTTGCGATCTTAAATTAACGAATACCCCGATAAAAAAAATAAGAATTAAACTCCTTTGCATAGATTTTAATTTGAATTGTATTATTTTTTAAAATTGAAAATTTGTTTCTGATTTAGAGAGGATTAATATGTATAAAAGGTGGAGTATTGTTTTTTATGTCAAATAAATTATTGATTTGATTTTAATAATCTTACGAAATAAATGGCACCAGCAGTACCTTTTTCTGGAGCTTGAAATTTTATTCTAATTTTATCCTTTCCTTCTAACATTTTAGTTGGAATGGGATATATTTCTTCTCTAAAATCTGAAATATTCCATTTTTTTACATTCTCAGTGGCCAATTTTTCATCATCAATTAAAATATCAAAAGTTCTGTATCCCCAATTACTACCCCAATATCTTAATATAAGTGATAAATTCGTTTTTTTTTCAGTTTTTAATTCATAACTAAAAAAGCCTCCATCTTTGGCTTCACGCCAAAATTCATCCATATTCACACCAGTATATGAATTTGATGTTTCCATAAAATGATCAGCTTCTGGTTGTTGCTGACCTGGTTGTACAAAATCAATGGTACGGTTTTCAATTTCTAATCTTTTCTCTTCATCTTTAGCTAATGAATCAAGTACTTCTTTGTATCCTTTATTTGTTAACGTATTCCAATACATCATATACCTTGAATCATGAATTTTATAAAATGGCTCTAATATAAAATCCTTACCATCAGCATTAAGTATATTAATGTTTGAAGTACTGAAGGTTAACTTTTTACCTTCTTCAGGAATCAATTTATTTGGAATTGAAGAAATATTATCTTCAATAATTATTGGAGCTTCATTTAATGGTAATAACTTACCATATGCTATATGTTCCCACCTTCCGGTACCTGCAATAAAATAAGGAATCTCTTCTGTTCCTGTTTTAGCCCCTAATAAAACCGGTCCGTACATAAAGGCATAATAATCTGGGACATTTATTAATTTTTCCAATCTTCCTTTCATAGGTAAAACTATTTTCACAACATCCCCGTTTTTCCATATACGGTTTATTGCAGTATAGGAAGAGGGATTGGAATTTATATCCTGCTCTTCATCGTTAATAAATATTTTAAAGTCACTTTTACTTACCCAATAAGGATGTCTAACCATCAATGTAAAGTCAATATCTGATTTTGTATTAACAGTAAGTTTTGTTAATTCTTCTTCAGGAAATTTAGTTTCTTGTGTTATTGTAATTTCTTTATCTTTCCAGTTTAATTTAGAAGCAATATAAAGGTTTAAATAAAGACTATCTGTTTTGTGAGTATAAATAAACTGTCCGTATTTTCCATGGTTTTCTAATCCTGTACCTACACAACACCACATGGCTTTGTTGGGGGCAGAATATACTCTGTAATGACGCGGACGTGCAGATGTAAAATAAACATATCCTCCATGCTCAGGATGTTGTGTTGATATAATATGGTTAATTAATGCTCTTTCATAAAAATCAACAAATACTGCTTTTGGGTCAATCCTGAATAATCCTTCAGTTAATTTCAGCATATTATGGGTATTGCAGGATTCTGGTCCTTCGGATACTCTTGTAAAATCACTACAAGACTCCACACTGGGAAAAAATTCTTTTCTACTATTCCCTCCAAAAACTAAGCTTCGGTTGTTAACAACTGTTTCCCAAAAAAATAATCCAGCGGTACTATATTTATCATCATGACTTAACTCTCCAATCCTTTGAAAACCAATTGCTTTAGGAGCCTGAGTGTTTGCATGGAGATTATCAAGATTATCATTTTTTTCTGACATAGGTTCCAGTAAAAATTTGTGAGAAAACCTTTTAGCTGCATTTAAATATTTTATTTCACCTGAAATTTGATAGGCATCAGCCAGAACTTCATTCATTCCGCCATATTCATTGTTTAACATTTGTTCCATTTGCTCATCGCTTAATCCTGAAGTAATATTTATTGCCCAGTCACAAAATTTGAGAAATATCTCTTTTGCATCTTCATTTCCTGTATATAACCATGCATCTCGTAAACCTGCATACATTTTATGAACATTATACCAGGGTACCCAGAAATTCCAAATTAATCCGATATTTCCTTCTTTAATTCCTGGCCATAATTTTTCGCTATTAGGAACACCACCTACATACCCAATACCCCAATCCGGATATTTTTTTGCATTTGCTTCCTGACATTTTTTTAATTCTGAAATCATATACTCCATTCGTTTTTTTAATTGAAGGTTGCCTGTTGAAGCATAATGGATTGCTAAAGATGATAAATAATGCCCCCCAACATGTCCATCAAGGCCATCACTTTCCCAATTTTCATAATTATCTGCTTTCGGGGTCAAACCTGCAACTTTCAGGTAAGGAGCCAGAAAACGATCCGGTTCATATTCTAATATAACTTTTACATTTAAATCCTGGGCATGTTTAAATGGGCCTTCTAATAATTTAACATCTGAAAGTGAAAACTCATTAGGGTATAATCTATCCTGTGAATTTATAGTAACCACACATATAAAATAAAGAAAAATGAATGATAGTAATTTTTTTGATTTCATATTTTATATTTAATTTATCATTATTAAACGACTAAAATCAAATTTTTAATATTTATCAAATATAATGCCC
>CAZBZX010000388.1:0-4327 GCA_964496465.1 uncultured Bacteroidales bacterium | reverse complement strand
GCGTATCTATAAATTACTTTCGTATATTGATAAATCCCTCTCCTTTTTTGAACTTCACCTTTTATATTTTGATAAATTACTCCTCTATTTTGATAAATCCCTTTCATTTATTGATAAATGCCTTTGATTTTTTGAAAATACCCTCTCAATTATTGATAAATTACTTAAGTCTTTTTATATTATACAATCTATAATTTAACAATTTTCTTAACAACCATATCATTTTGTGTTTGTATATGAATAAAATACAATCCTGAACGTAAATCACTAATATCTATAGTATTCAAGCCATTATTTATATCAAATGGTTTTATTAATTGACCATTTGAATTATATAATTTACATCCACTTATATGAGATAAATTTGTTTTAATATTGATTATATCTTTAACAGGATTAGGATATAGTTTAATCTTATTATGTGTTTCTTTGAAATTAATATTATTAGTTAGTAAAATCTCCTTTTTTATTATTTCCAATAATTTATATAAGTTATTCTCTAATAAGTTTATATCCTCATTATATAAATTAAGAAGATAAACTTTGTCCTCCTCCATACCTTCGTATGTGAAAATATTATTATTGTTTAGATCACCTGATCTTACAATATGAATGTAATAATATTGAGGAAGAGCATCTAAATCTCGTAATACGATTTCATTAAAATCTGACAATTCTGGATCACAATTACTGTTTCCTTGCCCAATTTCCGGATTTAAATAGGCTTCAAATCCATTAAATGAATAATGTGGATTATTTGAGTACATAACACTAAAGTCTTCTTTATCTCCATTATTTAAAATAAATCTTTTAATGCTATCAAATTCATACATTGATAAACTATCTGTAATATCAAGAAATTCAATATTTAAAGAATCAGCCAGATACAATTTAATATCTATATTAGAAGTAACCGCAATACAGTTTATCACAAAAAACGATATTACTATTGTTCCAAATGTTTTCATTGTTTTTATTATTAATAAGTTAATCAGGTGCAATTATTTTCTCAACATTATTACTATCTGTATATATTCTTGGTGTAAATTTTTCATATATTTTAATAATGTTTTGTGATAATATAATTTCATCAATTTCTTTAACTACATCTTCAATTTTTACATTAGGTACTCCTTCAGAAACAGTACTTACAACTATATTATCTCGAATAAATAAATGACCATTTAAAAAAGATACATTTCCAACAATTGTTGGTGTATCTTTTAAATTTGTTTTTATTTTATAAGGTAAGGGCGTATCAAATATATAATGATCAAATAAATAATTTTTGGCATCCAAAGTATTATCAAAAAATGAAATAGAAATTTCTATATAATTGTTTATATCATTGTTAAACTTCCATTTTGATCTATATAAGATAAAACTCTTATCATCACTTATTTTAGAAATATTAAAAGTAGACTTTGGTTGAACCTCAGTGGCATCATTTAAAGTTAATAATTTATTATTTGAAAGATTTATACCATTTCTAATTTCATTATTAGTATCCAACCATTTATCAAATTGTAGTATTTGCTTTAGTTCTTTTTCATTAACATTAATACTATTAATCGATTTTTGACTAAATGAGTCAATTGTAATATTTAATAATGCTAATAAAATCACAAATTTAATTTCAAATTTTAATTTTAACATAATTCATTTTTTAAATTAATAAACAGTAAATGTATATACTTCAGGTGTACCTGTGTTTGATGACGGGTTATCATCAATCACTTTTAATTTATAATCATTCCAACTCCATCCTGTTGCCCATAATTCGGTATGTGGGGGAGAATCAGGATTTTCATCTATATCTACTTTTAAACAAGCATCATATATATTGTTATCCATAATACAAAATGCGTGTCTACTAAAATCAGTCCTATTAGGATAACTTAAATCTTCACCAACAATAGGAACATTATAAGGAGGAAATAAATGAACACAAAAAGGATTATTTGTCCAATTTAGTCCTATTGGTTTTATACAATTTAGATAGCCAAAAGGATCAGTTAATACATAACTAGAATTTCCACCTAGGGCATTAATAAAAATATTTAATGCTTTACCCATATCATAACAATTAACATTTATATTTTCTTCGCCAAAATCATTTAACATCATCGTAAGATTAAATGGCGCTGTATCTTTACCAGTATATCTAGATGCGCCACCAATTGTATCATATTTAAATTCTGGCCTGTTATACAAACCTTCAACTATTTTTTGAGCAATTTGTGAGCTTTCAGATAATCCACTAGCCCATTCACATGAATAATTTAACACGCTTGTCCATGGTATTCCCATAGGAGATGCCGGAGTAGATAAAAGTGTATAATAGGTGTGCTCAGTTGTAGCTGTAACACATGTTGTTGGGCAATAAGGGTAGGATGTTGGTAATGCAATAGCTTCCCATTCCCATGTAAAAGTTCTTTTGCCCACAGTACCCGGTATACTTCCTGAAATCTCAAAAATTATCTCATTTGTATTAATATCGCATGCTGAAACAAATTGTTCACAGACATTCCCGATTCCAGTTCCTGAAATAATAGTAGCTTTAACTAAGAAATTAACGTTACTTGTATTGCAATCAAACATAACTTTTATTTTTCTATTACTTTGATTTATTATATATGCAAAATTTCTATGCTTTGTATAATAAGTAGTAACAAGGTATTCAGGTGCTGGTATTTGACCTCCAGTACTAATGGCGATTGCTAATGCATCATTACTATTTCCTGTTTCATAATTAAAACTTATTCTTGTTGGCCAAATCTCAATCGTTTGACATAACAATCGTTGATGAAAGGATATGAATACTAAAGTATAAATAAAATATATCCTTAATAATTTTATCCAAATGAAAGTATTAATATTTAATTTCATTTTTATTTACGTTTAAGTTGTGAATAACAATATTTGGATTACTCTGTTAATATCATCTTTTTAGTATCAATTTCTTGCTCATCAATAATTAATGCGTATATGTAAACTCCTGCATCAAATTCTCCACCATTTATTGTTACACTACCGTATCCTTTATTATTTAAAGGAATTGATTTTAATTGTTGTCCGCTTGTATTATAAATCTTTAACAATGCTTTATTTGTATAATTAGAAATATGATATAGTATCTGAGTGTTTTCATTGAATGGATTAGGATTATTTTGATATAGGGTATTTTCATTAATTAAGCTACTTTCATCAATGCTTGTTGTTGTTGGTGCACTTTTTAAATTATCATTACTTTCTATTAAATTCCTTAATTCAATAATTTCGGATTGCAAATTTTCAATAATGATTTGTTGTTCTTTCATTGCCTGTACTATAACAGGAACAACAGTTGTATAATCAATTGAATATAGGTTTGTGGAATCATCATAACTAACAGCCTCAGGGAGTACATTAATCATTTCTTGTGCAATAAATCCAATATTATTTTTTCGTTTTTCTTCGATTTTATTATTTATTAATTCATTGTCGGCATATGGACCGGGTTCAAATACATACTTTTTGAAATCGAAACGTATACCTCTTATGTTTAAAATGATGTCTAATGAGTTATTTATATCTCGGATATTTTCCTTTAATGAACTATCAGAACTAACTTTGTTTAAGCTAACATAGTATATCTCTCCAAAAGGTTTGTCCGATCTTCCTAATCTTCCTGCTCCAGAATATGTTGGATATATGTTTATACCATAATTTGGCCCTCCACCTGTTATAATTATTCCGGGGTAAGTTGACTGTCTAATGTAAATAGGCGAGAACATTGTTATTTTATAAGAAGAATTAACAGTAGTTCCTAATCCCACTCTACCGTAACAATCCATGTTAATTTGCGAGAACAATGAAGAACAGCTAAATAATAGTAAGGTTAATGAAATTTGAATTTTTTTCATGGCAGCAATAATTTAAATGATTAATATAAACTGGAAATATTAATTTTAATAATAAAAATTTTTCTTTTAACTTTTTCCACTCTTTATGAGCATTAACCTGAATCATAATAAATAATTTTAATTTATCATTAAGGTTTTGGAAGAGTAAAATTATAATCCAAATTTAAAAAAACAAAATAATTATCTATAAAAATGCATATTGTTAAAAATATAAATATGCAAATAAAAACCCATGTGTTTGGCAGCTGCGGAAGGTCGTGCGAAGGGCAGCCAAACTTATGGTTTTTGAAAAATGTTTATTTTCTTAATTCCAAAATTTTTGGGGCTATTGTAACTAACGGTTCGCGCATATGTGCGGGTACAGCAAGTGTGTTCGCCCCGAGCGTAGTACTCGCATATATGCGCTGTTGGGCACAGTAGCA
>CAZBZX010000387.1:0-4334 GCA_964496465.1 uncultured Bacteroidales bacterium | reverse complement strand
TATGTGAATGTTGGCTTATTGCAATAGTTTTATCAAATTCCAATACATAATTTTTTCTTTTCTCCCAAAACTGATAATACTCATTTTCACCAGTATTTATTAATACTCTTCTTATCCATGGCCTAAATTCATAACTCAATATCACACTAAAATTATATTTCCCTTCGTGAAAACCAAAATGATACCCGTTAAAAATATCATTATTATTCAATGTAAGACTTGTTCCGACGATAAGCTGGTCAAAATAAGGTACATAATTTCTTCTTGCACCATTTTCAATTAAAAACTTCGTTAGATTTTTATTTTTGTTTTTTTGAGCAAAATAAAGCGGGTTCTTTGAAAACGGAATAACTTCATTAATATCGGCCCCATGTTTTAATAATATTTTGCATGCTTCTATATTTCCATTCATAGTAGCATGCGCAAAAACACTTAGGTTATTATTATCTTTTTCAAAAATAGTTGCTTTCTTATTAATCAATTTTTCAATCATCAATGAATCTCCTGTTTGTGCAGCTATCATTAAAGGTGTAATTCCATTTTTATCACTGCTATTAACTTCAGCCCCTTTTATAAGTAATAAATCAACAATATCATAACATTTATTTTTTACAGCGGCCATTAGTGCATTAGTGCCTGTATAGTCCTGGTGCTCAATGTTTGCATCATAATATAACAACATATCAGTCATATAAAAATTATTGTAAGCTGCTGCATAAAGTAAGGCTGTTGCATCCCACCAATTTAAATAATCAACATCAGCACCATTTTGAATTAACAGTTCTCCAATTTTCAAATTTCCGTTTCTTGCCACACATATTAATGGAGTCAATGAATTTGACGGGACAGCATTGACATCTGCTCCATTTAATAATAAAATTTTAGCAGTTAAATAATGTCCATTTTCGCAAGCGTACATTAATGGAGTAACACCATTATAAGTTGTAGCATTAACATAAGCACCAGAATCCAATAACTCTATTATTCTTGTTGAATCACCTGCTTCAGAAGCAATCATCAATTCATAATCTAAATCATGATATTCTTGTGAATAAAGGATAATACAGATAAAATTTAGTATTACAATCTGAAAAAAATATTTCATATTTCAATTAAATACAAAAATTAAACCAAAATTATTATTCGCTCTTTACTTTAACTTTCAATATTGGATATAGTAAAACTAAAAATCCGGACAAAAAAGCCAACCCATAACCTATTCCTACTTTATCTGCCAATAAACCAATAATGGGTGCAAAAATAGCACTAAACAACGTATTAGCTTGCGACTCAACAGATAAAGCCGTTGCCAGTACATCTTTTTTAAATAATGTTGTTATACAACTTATTCCAATAGGTTTTCGAATATTTTCGATCATGTAAATTATAACAAAAAGAATAATAGCCATCCATAAAAATTTGAAATGAAAAAATAAACCAGTTAATACTCCAGCAAAAAGTCCAATCAATAAGGTATAATTCATAGGATAAATAAGATTCCTAAACCGCTGTGAGAATCTTCCTGAATTACGGCTTGAGATGGAAGTCAGTATATAAATTATAAAATAGATAACTCCAATAATTATGGCCGATTTTTCTTTGTCTTCTAAAGCAACGAAAAAAGGTAATGCAATAGCAAGTGATTTCATTAAAGGTTGAATATAGTCTTTCAAAGCTTTATAATATCCAGTATAAAGTGAAACGTTAGTGATTGCCTTAAATACAGTTAAGTTTTTAATGGTTTTAGCAAAATCTTTAATAACATCAATAAATGTTTGTTTTATTTTTTTTATTTCAAAATTTTTAATACTTCCGTCAAGCTCTTTTGGATAACTTATCATCAAAAACAAATCAATTACATATGGAATAACAGAAAACAGAAAAACTGAGGAATAATTACCTGAATATAAAACAATAAGGGCTGCAATAAGTGACGAAATAGCTGAACCAAATTGCGACCACGAACGGGTATGCCCATAGTAATGGACCTTAAAATGCTCCATTTTTTTAATTTTCAAATATTCAAAAATCATAGCTTTATGGGTTCCCGTGCGGAAAGCATCGCCAACGGCATAAAAAATATAAGCAATTATAAATAAGTAATAATCAGAAAAAAGAAAAAAGATAAGAAATGATATGATATAATTAGAAAAAGAAAAAATCATCGACCGGCGACGGCCAAAAGAATCGGCAATAACACCAGAAGGAATTTCAAGGATATTAACTGTGATTTCTCTAACAGAGTATAGAATCCCAATTTGTAAAAAAGTAATCCCTTTATCAAGAAAAAAAAGGATGATAAAAGCATCAAAAAAACGTAAATTTTTAAAAAATCCGTAAGCACAGAATTTATAATATTGAATGTCTTTTTGAAAGGATACTGTCATATTTATTAAATTTTTTGTACTTCTTTGTGTTTATCTTAGTGTAGCTTTGTGTTACTTTATGGTAATAAAGATTTATCCACGAAGTACACAAAGAACACGAAGATATGGAATTATTCCTTTTTTTGTGTTAGTAAACTACCAATTATTACAGCCATAAATGCAAATACAAACGATGCAAAACGAACACTAATCGTATTGTCTAAAACATGAATATTCGACCAGATTATGGTTGAAACTGCCCCTGTTATCATTCCAGCAATTACACCCTGAGCGGTAGTTTTCTTCCATTTTAAAAGTAAAAGTAAAGCTGGACCAAAAGATGAACCTAAACCTGCCCAGGCATATGAAACAAGAGAAAAAATTAATTTTTTGGAAGTTATGGCTATTGTAAAACCTGCTATACCAACAATGATGGTAACTATTCTGCTTAAATTTAAAAGCGTTTTATCTGAGACATCTTTTCGAAATGTTTTGTGGTAAATATCTTCAATAAACGAAGAAGATATAACCAGTAACTGACTATCGGCAGTTGACATCATAGCAGCAATTGCCCCTGATATTAAAATCCCGGCCAACCATGCAGGCATTAATTCATTTGCCAAAAATGGCATGACATTTTCAACATCGGGGAAATAATTATTTCCCTTCAGTGCTAAGCCAATTAGCCCAATCGCCATTGCCCCTGTAAAAGCTGGGATTGCCCATGAAAATGCAATAATTCTTCCTTTTTTAATTTGTTCTGGACTTTTAATGGCCATAAACCGCGTTAATAAATGTGGCTGTCCCATATAACCAAAAGCCCAACTCAGTCCGCTTATTATTAAGACAGTTCCAGCCCATCCGGTTTTTCCAGATGTAAAACTTAAAAAATTTATACCTGAATTATTAATCCCTTGTAAAAGTTGGATATGATGCGATTTAAGCTCTATAAATCCAAAAATTGGTAAAATTACCAATGCAGCAAACATAATTATACCCTGAAAAAAATCAGTCCATGCTACTGCAAAAAACCCGCCCATCATGGTATAAAATATAATTACAAAAGCGCCTATTACCATTCCAGCAGTATAAGAAATATTAAATGTTACATTCAACACTTTACCTGCCCCATTAAATTGAGCTGCTAAATAAAAGCTGAAAAAGAAAATAATGATTGAAGTTGCTATTATTCTAATTACCTTTTGATGTATCCCCGCCTTCTCAGCAAAAAATGTAGGTAGTGTGATTGCGTCCGCTTTTTCTGATTCAACTCGAAGAGACCTTGCAATAGCAAACCAATAAAAAATAATTCCAAGAATACATCCCAGAGCAGTCCAGACCTCAATCAAACCAAATGCATATGCAGCACCAGGCAATCCCAATAAAAGCCATGCTGATTCACCAGAAGCTCGTTCAGAAAAAGCCGTAACCCAAGGGTTTAATCTTCTATCAGCAATAAAGAAATCTTTATGTGATTTGTTTATTCTGTAAGTTAAGAACCCAATAATTAAAACAATAATTAAATAAACTATAAATCCGATTAATGTATAACTCATTTCTCAGTTATTATAGATCAAATATAAAAAACAATACCTTTAATTTTATGTTTTAGTTTTATCTTTAAATGAAAATAATAAATCATGCATATTGTTATTTCTCCGGCAAAAATTCTAAATCTAAAGCCTCAATCCATTAATAATGATATTACTTATCCTGTTTTTATGAAGGAAGCTGAGGAATTAGTAAATACATTAAGAAAATTCTCTCCAGTTGAAATTTCAAAATTAATGAGTATTAATCCTAATTTAGCTGACCTGAATTTTCAGCGATATTTAGAATGGGGCAAATCAAATACAACAAATTTAAAAGCTGCCGTATTAACTTTTAACGGACCGGTTTATCAAAAACTTAATGCAGTAAATTTCTCCTTTAAAGAACTTGATTTATGTCAAAAACGATTATCCATTT